>NZ_JBJZON010000021.1:0-128045 GCF_047200735.1 Pseudonocardia oceanicola | reverse complement strand
CCAAGAGCACCCCCAGTGTCACCGATGTCCTGACACAGACTCGTCACCCATGTCCTGAGACATAACACACAGCAGAAGACGCCCTCGACTTGATGAGAGATTGCAGCAGGGCGGAACTGCATATATGTGACACAAATCAACGCTAAGCTCCAATCCATCATAGAATAGAATCAGCGCGCCGATGGCCTGTCAGCAGTCCACAGAACATAAGCGGATCGCGAAGCCGCGGTACTAGCGACTTCCATCGAAAGTCACCAAATAACAAACAAAGAATACATACGAGAGCGTAGGAAAGAGACGAGCAAATAGAAAACCCGAGAGCGCCAAAATTTGCGCCTAGAACGAAGACCAGCAGCACATCGACGGCAGTGCCGGCAACTTGGATCCAAGCTAGTACCCCTCCGCGCCCGCGGGCGACCATCAGCGCACCAGCAACATACGTTGCCATAGTTAGTGGACTTGCGCATAGCGAAACGAGGGTAGCCGCCACGCTTTCGGCGAAGTCACTCCCGAAGATGACCGGAACCAAAAATGGCGAGGCCATGGCAATAGGAGCAGTTGCGACGATACCGCCAGCCAAAGAAAGTCGAACTGCGACAGAAGCATAGCGACTGCGGTCTGGCTCCGACATGCGCCCAATCGGAGAGAAGATTGCTGCACCTAGGGCATGGGAGAAAACGAGCGGAAGCGCCGATATGGTTACCGCGATAGCGTACAGGCCCGACTCACTCGCACCGATCAACGGAAGCGCCACAAGTTGGTCGAGGCGACTCGATGCAACCTCCGCAACTTGTGAGCCGCCTATTCGGCCGGACTCCCAAGCCATTGGCCACATCACATTGCGCTCGCCGCGTATTGACACTCGCACAAGGCGGCTAGTAAGGATCAGCGACGCCAGAGAAGAGCCAACATTAGCACCAAGAACCGACGAAACGGAAATGCAATCGAAAATCCAAAGAACAAGCACACTCGCTACGTAAAGAACAGGCTGCAGAAAGTAGCAGAGAGAGATCCCTCCATAGTTCTGTCGGACAATCAACACGCTTACATCAATATTCCGGACTACAATCAAAGGCGACAAGGCTAGGCCGACTGCCATGATCAGCCGCGCCGCTGGCTCCTGACTCGAAAACAAAAGTTGATCGAAAAGAGCGGCAAATATGCAAGAAGGTACTAGAAGCTGCGCAGCAAGCAACCTTGCCGTCCGAACCAAAGCTTCATCTGGTTCCTCTAGGGCACGCCTTCGAACAACCAGGGGGAGTCCAAATCCCACAACAATCGGCAAGATCGCCAGGGCGGCGAGGCCAGCGGCAACGAGACCTCGTCCTTCCGCACCCAAACCCCTCGCAACTAGTGGGGCGCTGACGAGGTTGAGTACGGACGACGCGACCCTGGCGGCAGCTATCGCCGAAGGACTATGCAGGGCCTTCCAGATCAACGCGTCCCTTTCCGCCGCCGGATGGAAGTAGCGTCGCCCAGCCCCTTGAGCCATTGACGGCGTCGAGTCGACGACCTCGCGGTCCAATTCCCGCCGATAGGCCCAAGAGCATCCAGCCGAAGCACTGAAACTGTGTAATAGGAGCAACAAACAAGAGCATTGTCGCGAAGCCAAGCGATGCAGCCTCCAGTGCTCCCCAACGTCTTATTCCGACAGCCAGAGAAGCCATGAAGACTAGCGACATCAGTGCAAGTGCAAGCCAACCAGCGTATAGCCCGAGAAACAGGTATCCGTTGTCAATAGATTGGAATCGACCCCAAGTGTATACGCCGCCTCCCCCTGCTACTCGGGCGTAGTCACCAACGCCAAACAAGTTGAGATAGCCGAACAGACCGACGAGGCCGGCTCGGTAGTCCGCACTATCTGATGCCTCAGCACCGGCATCGACTGCAATCAAGTCGACGAACGATAGACTGACGAAATATCCCGCCGCCGACACGACCGCCACGACTATGAGTTTATGCGCTGTCGAGAGCCTGGAGCTGATGGCCATTGCGACAGCGACTACGGCGCCAGCGACAACGGCGCCGCGACTTGCAGTTGCGAAAATGCCCCCCCAAATAATCGCGAACCCAATGTACCTGACGACACGATCTCGCTCGAAGACAAGGAAGGCCGAGCCGCAGGCAAGGATTCCTCCCAGTGCGATGGAGTGACCAAGCGTCACTTCCGCACGGACCATGTCTGCTCGAACCTGAAGACTCGTCCAGTTCGCTGCGCCGACTACAATGTTGAATGGAGGCAACACCGCGAAATTGAAACCAGTCGCCAGCTGAAACAGTGCAAAAATAGCAAGAAAGACAGCTGTGCGAAAGATAAGTCGGAGATCCACGCCTCGTCCAACAAGTAACCTACCAGCTAGATAACACAATAGCCACTCACCAAACACTTGCGAGAAGATGTGAGCAGGTGTGCCGTGCAGTGCCACAGCAACGATCACGGACGTCGCGAGTAGAACCGCCAAGAAATCTACTACGGAAGGTCGGATAGGTCGATGGCTGCAGAGGCAGCTCAGCACAACGAAACCGGACGCCATGGTTAGCCCCGATAGGCGGACACCGCCAACGACCGCAAATGTCCACGGCGGCACCATGACCATAGTGAGCAGCCATAGCGCTAGAAGGATCTGGGGCCTGTTACGCAGGACCCATGCTCCTGCTGCCGCAACCGTCAGAATAGCGAGCATGACGGTCTCAGGCATTCCAGCCCAGACCACCATGAGCAGAATGATCGGGGGAGCAGTCGACAGAGCGATCTTACTGGACCTCACAGGGCCTGCCACAGCAGACGAAAGACGCCCATCGCCCGACATTTCACCGCGCATATCCCAACAAACGCATTAAACGACGGCGCAGGCGCGATACGCGCAGCCGCCATCCTCTGTATGATCGATGGTCGAGCGTTGCGGACTGTACAACGCTAGCCGACCTTTGCATTTGCCCAGTCCACTCGTTGACTGTAGTTACCCCGGTCTGCTTGGCAGAAAGTGGAAGAAGCTGCTGGAAGATGGCATCGTCACGATACAGCGTCCATGGTGATCGGGGGTCGTCCATGTGCTCCTCGTGCAGGAAGGGAAAAGCCCAACCGTTGAAATAGCCCGCTTGCGCAGCACGAATGCACCAGTCAGGGAATGACTCACCCTCACGGATCAAGCCAATCTGATCAGTAAGGCTACGTTTTGCGAGGTAGCCGCTCCCCTGCACCCAATGATTGAGCATAATCCTATTCCCCGAAGCCGTCTTACGGACCTTGCTCATCGCGGTCAACGGGTTGAAGTCTTCATCGTAGAATCGCCAACTCCCAACGACACCCAACAGTGCATTGCCGCGATGCATTGATCGGAAGTGTTCGATCCAGCCTGGCGAAACCAAGCAATCATCATCGACTTTCGAGATATATGTGGCTTGAGATCGAGCCCACATCCAGTTCGTCGGTGCTCGAATCCCGACATTCTCCTTACTCCAGAAGAACTCGGAAACTTGGGGGTGGTTAACGTAATCTTTCACGACCTTGAGCGTCGCCTCGTCACTACCGTTATGCCAAAGCCACACGTGAGTTCGAGCGTCGACCGTCTCGAGGAGGCGGGGCAATGACAGCGCCACATACTCAGGTCTTTGATGAGTGATCATGAGAATATCGACTGAATCATCTGGTTCTGACATAATCGCATCCCTCTCGAAAGGGCGTTCAGGTGAAGGTTAGAGGCGGCAGAGCAGAATCACTGGAAAGGTAAGTGGTAGCCCAAAGTATAGTCTATCTCAGGATCTCGATCACCAATCTTACGGGCCGGTATGCCGCCTACAATGGTGAACGCCGGGACGTCCTTCGTCACCACGGCGCCAGCAGCCACCACTGATCCCTCGCCGATCGCAACCCCAGGGAGAATTATAGAACGCGTCGCTATGTATGCACGTGAGCCAATCGATACCGGGCCCCCAGTTGTCGCAAAAGAGCGATCCTGTGGATCATGCTCAAGTGTAAAGATCTGTACATGGCCTGAGATGTTGACGTTGTCACCAATGGTCACACCGCGTCGCCCGTCAAAAAAGCAGTCATTTCCGATGATAGTGTTTGACCCAATCGAAATTCCCCAGGGGTCGAAGAATACAGCGCGCCAGTGAAAACACGACCCTCGACCGATTGACATTCGAAACAGTCGGCGGTAACAGCCGACGCGGACGAGATGATTCGGAATCCTGCCAATAAGAAACGCCAGAAATAGCGCGCCGCCGTAAAGCAGGCCGCCAACCCGTCGACGCAACGAGATGTTAGGCATTAGAAGCAGCGTCTCCTCAAGTCTCAGGGGAGTTGTCGGCGGAACGGCGAGCTCTAATCAATGAGCCGAGAAGTGCTCGAATGTTCCGCAAGGGCTTCTCCCAGAATAGCGAAGGGAGGCCATACCCAGGGTAGCTGGGCACCTTACGGCCGCCCAGATGAGCCCCGATGAGCCGGCCAGGCAGGGTGCTTCGACGTCCGACTTGATGCGGTTGAACAGGATACAGTTCATCAACGCCAATCTCCTCCGCTGATAGGACGCCTCTTGCGACCAACTCCTGCACCAGGGTCAAGCCACGGGGCGTGCGGGCGATGAGCGCGCTGACGCCAGGCCTTTCCTCGAAAAGAGGATAACCATCCTTATCGGTCTCCCACAGGTCACCAACCGACAAGTCAGCCGCTTCGCCGACCCCATCGACGCAGACCTTGCACCGCCATTGCATCGTCGGACCAAGGTGCTCACCCCACGACTCGCGGTAGGTCATGCGACTCTCACGACCAGAGGACTCTTTCACGGTGAAGCAGCCGGGCCACCCATGCCCGCGATACCAGAGCTGAGCGATAGCGCCCACTCGCGCTCCAAGCCGCTCGACCAGACGAGTTGTGGCGTCCTGACTAGGAACCCCTGCACAGAAGAAGCTAATAACTACTGGAGATTTGATCCCCAACGCTCTGGCTGCCGACGCTTCGCAAGGCTTGGCGACAATTGCTGCCGACGATTCATATGTAGCTCGTGAAAACGATCCGAGTGTCGCGACGGGCGCATAGCGTGACCCTGCGGAGGCCATAACGGAATCGGCAGAACGCGCAACTGTTGGAGCAGCCCTCGTAGGATCTCCGTCTTCCGGCGCGGTACTGACAACATATCTATCTTCGCCAGTCTCTACTAGATAGGACGTAATCGCTGAGATGACGCCGCCGCTGCTGCCTGCCAGACGCAGCGCGTCATCGCTCGACCATGCTCTCCAAACGGCGAGGTATGCTCCGAAGTATTTGTCAAACTTGTGCTCGGCGGATCGTTCTGGACGCAAGACCGAGAGTCCGGGGCACACTTCTGCGAAGACGGCCCGCTCAGCAGAACCACGAAGTTCGGGAGGCTTCGCTGATTGTCTACTTGAAGGACGAAGGAAGCCCTCTGCGCTTAGTCTCATCTGAACGTCTTCTGAGATCAGAGAGCACGCGCCGCATCCCGAGCAGTTCCCAGAGGCGGCAACCGAGGCGGGACCGAAGCCCGGACCTTTAGTCGAAATTCGCATTTCCCTACTCGATGATAGATCGAAGACGGTCCTCGTATGAGCTCAGGCCTGCCTGTGCGATATCAAGGACGGGTGCAAGCAAATCAGGCCCAGTGGACAGTAGAAGTTCATCACATTGGCGCGTGTAATCGGTCGGATCGGTCTGCCTCAAGTCGACTTCATGGGCCCAGCCGAGGTCTGCCAGGAGCGGCTTGAACTTGAGCGAATAGGACCAAGGAATAGTCGGAATACCAAGTGAAAGTGCGTTCAAGCACGCGTGCATACGAGCTCCGACCACAAGTCGACTGGAGGCAATATGGCCTCGTGCGTCGTCGAGTCCAGTCGGTGTCGTGATGGCGAGTCCATTCAGTCGTGCTGAGAGATCTGCCGCAGCCGTCACGTCATTATCTGGATGCGATGACGCGAGCACGTGTGGAAAGATCTCCACCGTCATGCCGCGGGCTAGAAGCGACTCGCAGTACCTCACGCAAGCCTTGCGATACATTTCATTATCAATATGGGTGTTCTGCTGCCACAGGAGACCAGAGACATTGAACAGAACATCTGGTCCCTGACGGCAAGCTTGTTGCAATGGTATCGCGAATACTACGTCGGTCGCTAAGTCTCCGCTGCAGGCCAGAGATTTCGAAAGGCTCCTCAGGCTCGCAGAATCCCGCGCCATGATGCTGTCGACTCCCGAAAGAGACCAACGAGCGAAACCTCGAGTCAGGGGAGTGCCGAACGGTCCTATCGTCTGAGGACCGAGAACGGTTGGTACACCGGCCCGTACCGCAAGAGCGCGCGTGAGTGACATCTCAAGTAGGCGCCGCTTGCCGTAAATGTCGGTAAAACTGTCACCTGCCGAGGTGTCGATCACGACATCGTATCCTTGAAGCCACGCTGTCAGACGTGTATCAACTCCAGACATCGATCTGCAAATTGATCGCAGGCTCAACGGCACAGGCGCCGGGCCGGGCCCATAGCTTTGGAAGTCGATCGCTGCGCCGGGCGTGATCCTCTGGAGCATTTGGCTGGTTCCCGAGGCGAGGGCCTGGACACCGAGGTTTGTAGAGTGCCTATCGGCCCAAAGAACGAGTGCCTTCATAGCTGACCGCCCTTGGCGTTCTTAACCCAATCTAGCCCAAGCCGCGCGCCGTCGAGCGCCTGTGCAACACGGCTTGGATGGCGGATAATCAACCGCACGGTCTCAGCTGCAATCCAGGTCAGCAAAGTGCGTCGCCTTGACCAACGCCAATGATAGTAGATTCCATTGCGAAACTTCAAACGAGGTGTTTGATCCCCCATCGACTGAGCTGCGCGAGCGGAGCCGATACAGGAGACCGTCCCCCCGATCGAGGCCAACCGCTGGCAGAAGTCGATCTCCTCGAAGTAGAGGAAGTAACCCTCGTCCAGACCTCCCACTTGCCTCCAGGACTCTAATGAGAACATCATGGCCGCGCCGTCAATCCAAGCTGCAGGCACGGTGGCTGAGCCTTCGTCGACAGAGGAGTGGAGTGCTCGGCCGGCCCGCGTGAAGTAGCCGCCAAAGGACCAAATTGGTCCGTCGAGGTGACCCTCGTGCATCGCGGGCCCAACCACGCAATGCGATGGCAGGAACTGCAGCGCCGTGTATAGCTCGCTTACGCAGTTCGGAGCAAAGAGCACCTCATGTGTGGCTACTAGAATAGTGTCGATCTCGGTCGGCGTCGTCTCAAGTAGATACTCAATGCCGGTGTTGACGGCGAATGCGTAGCCGCCATTGATGGAGGCACGATGTATTTTCACAGTCGTACTTGCTAGATCTCTCGGACACGGCAGATCAGAGTTGTTGTCTACGACTACAATCCGATGCTCGGGTATCGATTCGTCCTCCGCGAGCAGCTTGATGGTCTGGCGTATTAGCTGCGGTTGGTTGTAGTAGACGATAACGATTCCCAACACGGCTACTCCTTGTGGTCGTGATCGAAAGGGTCGCGAGATGTGAACTTTCGGGCGTACGCAGCCCACGCGGTGTCAATGGTGGATTTCCAGCGTGCGACGCGACGCGCGACTTCAATCCGAGGGATACTTTCGACGGTTGTGATCGCCTCGAACCATGCCGTTGGATCCGATGGTTCCGCGACAAGCCCGGGCCAGTCGAGGCCGAAGATGTCGCTGATGTTGCTTTCGAGTGGCCCGACCACGGGCACGCCGCGCTCAGCCGCCCGCACTGCGACGCCACTCTGGAAGACGCGCGCATATGGGAGTATAATGACGGTGCTTCGAGACAGCGTCATATCGAACTGCGGTTCAGTTAGGAATCTAGCGGCAACGTTCCAGCGCGGGATCTGGGGCCACCCCTTCCCGTGGATCTCGCATTGGAAGCCGTGAATGTTGAGGAGATGTCCGAGGTTTGGCAACCACTCGATTGATCGTGCGGCCTTGAATTGGCCAAGTATCACAGCGCGGCTATCTTGGGGTTTTGAGTACGAGGCCCGCTCGGAGTACGGGTGCGGTAGGAGTAGGGGGTCTTTCCACCCTCGTGCTGCGATGTCGGTTAAGGCCCGTTGAGAGTGGACAATGTGCGTAGTCGACCGGATATGAGCGCAGGTTTGGCCAAGGAAGCGTGAAGGGTAGCTGTAGCCGCGAGCGCGGGCGGTTAGAGGGGTGGGATCGTGGGCAACGATTGTGACATTCTTCTGTCCGGTTGTTGCCCAAATTAGTGGCTCAAGTTCGCCAAAGAGCGGCCAGAGCACGAGCTTCGGTGTCTGGGAGTACCTGCGACGAAGGAAGAGTGTTCGCAGCAGTTGTCTCACCTGACTAGACCGCCGGAACCTTCCGGTGCCTGCGTAGCGTTCACTGCGGATCGTTGTAGGTACTCCTGCACGGAGGAGGGTATCTTTAACTGCCTGCGCATAGTGCTCCAGCGGCTCAGGCAGCGGATTAACGAGTTCGACAACCGCGGTGGTGGACGCTTCGTGCTCTGACAGGTTCGTCATCTCTGATTGTTTGCCTTGCTGCTGGAGCGGTGGTTCCCGTCAATAGAGCTGCTAGTTCTCTGGTAGTAGGAGTGGTACCGGGAGTAGGCGTGAGGCCCGTTGGACGGCACCATTGACAAAACTACCCCGAGTACTGTAACTGATTTGCCGGTAAGCGTATGGGCCGCTGATCGAAGATCCTTTGCCTTCGTGCGACGATAGCGACAAACGAGAACCACCCCATCGACTGCGGGTGCAAGGGCTGCCGCATCGGTCACGGGAAGGAGTGGCGGAGAGTCGATCAGGATGTAGTCATACCGTTGGCGAAGCTCGCTTAGCAGACCGCTCATTTGCCGAGACGCCAGGAGTTCGCTCGGGTTAGGGGGAAGCTGGCCACTTGCAAGGACTTCGAACCTGCCGGACCAATTCTGGATTGCAGCGTTTACATGGGTCCGATGTGTTAGGACGCTGGTCAGCCCCACGGAGTCTTCGATACCGAGCGTCCTGGATACGCTGGGCCGCCGAAGGTCTGCGTCAATCAGGAGCACTCGGCTCCCAGTCGCGCCCAGGGCAACCGCAAGATTGATGGTTGTTGTCGTTTTTCCTTCTTCAGAGAGCGAACTCGTTATTAGGATGGTTCTTGGTGCTTTATCTATACCAATGAACTGCAGATTGGTCCGTATGTGCCTGTAAGCTTCGGCGCGAGGGGATTGGTCATCCTTAATTGCGCCGATGGGTTGCTTCTCGACTCCCGGGTCGTAAGAGATTGATCCGAGCAGCGGCGCATGCAAAATTTCCCGTGCCTGATCTGCGTCGAGGATGGCGTCGTCGTAGTGGTTTCGTACAAAGGCAGTAGCTAGGCCAAGGATGAGGCCGGTGATGGAGCCGGCGAGGACGTATGTCGTCGCGCTTGGCGATGAAGGGCTAGATGGCAGCGATGCGGCGTCCACCACGCGAATCGCGACTGCGGGTACGCCATTCGGTGTCGTTGGCTTCTCTAGCTCGCCGACCAGGTTGCTCATTGCGAGACCGGTTGCGTTAGCGATGGCCACTACGTGTTCAGGCCTGTCACCTTCGACACTTATGTTTATTAGGACTGTATCTACGGCGCTGGACGCTGATACCATCTTGCTTAGCTCAGCCGGGGTTAAGTCAAGTCCGCTCAGCTGTGCAACGTCCTGCATGACTGTTGGAGACTTAATGAGTTGAACGTATGATGAGACCCGTTGCTGCGACAGCTGTGCCCCTTGGTATGCCGCGCTCGCGGTCTCAGTGGCCTGCGCACTCACGTACATAGTGAGACTGGTCTGATACTTGGGCGGTGTGAGCCAGGATGCGATGATGGAGGAAATACAGCCGAGGAGCGCAAGTGAAAGGATAGTGAGCCAGTTAGATCGAATCGCGTTGAGCGCGCGGTCTGGTTGGAGTAGTCGCTTTGCGGTCTCGGCCGGTTGAGCGGGGCTGGTCATTATTCTTAGCCTTGTCTGTAGTGTTCGCTGGCCATTTCGTCTTCCTGCTGAATGGCTTACGGACGAGTAAGCGACGAAGCGACTTGGCTGCAGTGGAGGCTGTTGATTTCTGGCAGTGCATAGCTGTTCAGCGAGTGGTTCTCGTGATGTGTCTGCTCAAACACCATTATGGGAGATCGTCGTAGTTGCCCGAGCGCGGGTAATGGAAACGCACGCCTTTGACGCTGGTATCCGGTGCGATCACTGTCTCCATCAACAGGGTGAGGGTTTGGGGTGGCGCAACAGGGCGTGACGCTGTGCCGTGTTTCCTCTCACATTCAATCTGCTTCGGCAACTGCCTTGCCTTCATGGCGGTTGTCGTAGGACCGTGCGACGGTTCGCACGTACTGCCCATACGGTGATTTAGCTTGCAATTCGGCAAGTTTTGCGCAGTGTTCAGCGTTGATGTAGCCCATCCGCAGTGCAATCTCCTCAATGCAGGCTATTCGGACACCTTGACGATGCTCGAGTACCTGGACATACTGACCAGCTTCGAGAAGGGAGTCATGCAGGCCGGTATCGAGCCATGCGAAGCCCCGGCCGAGGTCGATGAGGCGTGCTGTGCCTTGACGGAGGTAGACCTCGTTGATATCGGTGATCTCTAACTCGCCGCGGGCGGAGGGCTTGAGGGACCTGGCGATGTCGACGACTTGGGTGTCGTAGAGGTAGAGGCCAGTGATCGCTCGGTCTGAGCGGGGATTCTCGGGCTTCTCCTCGATGGAGATGAGCCGACCAGTCGAGTCCGCTTCGGCGACGCCGTAACGCTCCGGATCTTTGACAGGGTAGCCGAACAGCACGCAGCCATCCGCGCCGCGTCGGAGACCCTGCACGCTCTGCTTGAGGCGGCCGGAGAAACCGGGGCCGTGGAAGATGTTGTCGCCAAGGACCAGGGCGGAGAGGTCGTCGCCCACGTGGTCGGCGCCGATAATGAACGCCTGAGCCAGTCCGTCGGGCGAGGGCTGCTCCGCGTAGGAGAGGTTGAGGCCTAGGTCGGAGCCGTCGCCCAAGAGACGCTGGAAGCCGGGCAGGTCGTCGGGCGTGCTGATGATGAGGATGTCCCTGATGCCGGCGAGCATGAGCGTCGACAACGGGTAGTAGATCATCGGCTTGTCGTAGACCGGCAGGAGCTGCTTCGACACCGCGCGCGTGATCGGGTAGAGGCGCGTGCCGGAGCCGCCGGCCAGGATGATGCCCTTCATCGCTGACCCTCCCGCTGCGAGCGGTACAGCACCTGGCAGGCCTCCCAGGAGGGAAGGAGCCCGGTCTTCTTTGCTTCGGCCAGCGTCGGCGCCGCGGCGTCCTTGTCGGAGAGGATCTGCGGGACGCCCGTCGGCCACGGGATGCCCAACTCGGGGTCGAGCGGGGAGATGCCGTGCTCGCTGCCCGGGTTGTAGCCCGTCGAGCAGAGGTAGGTCATGGTCGTGTCGTCCTCGAGGGCGACGAAGGCGTGGCCCAGGCCCTCCGCGATGTAGACGGAGCGTCCACTCGTCGGGTCCAACTCGACGGTCTCGACAGCGCCGAAGGTCGGGGAGCCCACACGGATGTCGACGATGACGTCGACGAGCGACCCGCGGGCGCACGAGATGTACTTGGCCTGGCTGGGCGGGACATCCGAGAAGTGCACACCGCGAATGACGCCGCGGGCAGAAATGCTCTGGTTGACCTGCCCGAGCACCAGGTCGAAGCCGAGTGCCTCGCGGAAGGCTGCTGCTTGGAAGGGTGCCGCGAACTGGCCGCGGTTGTCGGGGAAGACCGTGGGCTCGAAGACCCAGGCGCCCGGGATGCTGAGTTCGAAGGCCTTCATCGCGCCACCGCGCTTCCGGCCTTGAGCGGCTCCCACCAGTCGCGGCGGGTGCGGTACCAGTCCACGACGTCGGCGAGGCCTTCGTCGATCGAGACCTGCGGCGAGTAGCCGAGCTCGTCGGCGATCTTCGACCAGTCGACGGAGTAGCGGCGGTCGTGCCCCTTGCGGTCGGCGACCGGCTCGATCATCGACTCGTCGGCGCCGACCGCGGCGAGGAGGCGGTAGGTGAGGTCCCGGTTCGTCATCTCGGTGCCGCCGCCGATGTTGTAGACCTCGCCGGGGCGGCCGCCCTCGACGACCAGCTGGATCCCGCGGCAGTGATCGTCGACGTGGAGCCAGTCCCGTACGTTCAGGCCGTCCCCGTAGAGCGGCACCTTCCTGCCGTCGAGCAGGTTCGTGACGAACAGCGGGATGACCTTCTCGGGGAACTGGTGGCGCCCGTAGTTGTTCGAGCACCGCGTGATGCAGACCGGCAGGCCGTGGGTCCGGTGGTAGGCGCGGGCCAGGAGGTCCGACGACGCCTTCGAGGCCGAGTACGGCGAGTTCGGCAGGAGGGGATGGTCCTCCGGCCAGGAGCCCTCGTCGATCGACCCGTAGACCTCGTCCGTCGACACGTGGACGAACTTCTGGACGCCGGCGTCGAGCGCGGCCTGCAGGAGGACCTGGGTGCCGACCACGTTCGTCGACACGAAGTCCGCGGCGCCGGCGATCGAACGGTCGACGTGGGACTCCGCGGCGAAGTGGACCACGACGTCCGTGCCACGCATCGTCTCGGAGACGAGGGCGGCGTCCCGGATGTCGCCTTCGATGAACCGAAAGCGCGGGGACTCCGCGACCTCGGACAGGTTGGTCATCGTCCCCGCGTAGGTCAAGGCGTCGAGGACGACGATCTCGGCAGCGTCGATGGCGGGATAGGCGCCGGTCAAGGCTCGACGGACGTAGCTGGAGCCGATGAAGCCGGCCCCGCCGGTGACCAGGATCCGCATGTCCTCTTCTCTCAGATTCGGGTGCGGTGACGTCGCGAACGGGTGCGGTTCAGGAGATCGAGACAGAGCTGCTCGTACTCGAGCGCGACGTCGTCCCAGCGGTAGGCGTCGGCCGCGCGCTCCCGCGCGCCGACGCCGTTGGCCTCGGCCGCGGGGAGGTCCGCCTCGGTCACCTCGATGCGCTCGCCCAACTGCTGCGGGCTCGCGAAGAACGTGCCGTAGGAGCCGAGCACCTCGCGGTTGAAGTTGACGTCCCAGGCGATGACGTTGGCGCCGGCGCCCATCGCCCGGAGGAGCGAGGGGTTCGTGCCCCCCACGGAGTGGCCGTGGAGGTAGCTCGCGGCGCCGGCGTAGAGCGCGTCGAGCAGGTCCTGATCCCAGACGCCGCCGACGAGCCTGACCCGCGCATCCCGCGCGGCGAGGTCCTGGATGCGGCGTTCGTGGTCACTCGGGTACGGGACGGACCCGACCACCACGAGCGGTTTGGTGGCCCTGCTCCGCAGATAGCCCTCGATGATGACGTCGACGTGGTTCTCCGGCTCGAGCCGCGCGACCACCAGGTGATAACCGCGGGCGTCGAGCTCGAGCTCGCGCAGCCTGACGAAGTCGCAGTGTTCCTGAATGGGGGCGCCGTAGGGGATGAACATGCTCGGCGCCCGATAGCGCTCGAGGTAGTAGTCCTGAATCCCGACGGCGTCCGCGATGAGCTCGTCCGCGAGTGCTACGGAAAGGCGTTCGTTCGCGAGGTAGTAGCGGCGGCCCACGGGACCCCACTTGGCTCGCTTCCATTCCAGGCCGTCGACGTGGACAGCAACCGGAATCCGTGCGGCTCTGATCAGCGGCAGGAGCGGAGCGTTGGCCGCATTGAAGACCAGCGCGACGTCGGTGCGACGACGGAGGAGGTGCGCGACCGAGAGCGCCGTGTGACTCAGCGTCTCGGCGACGGGGTGCTTCAACGCCGGGCACAGGACGCGGTGCATCCCCAGGTACTCGGCCGTGTCGTCGTCGCCCCGGCAGTACACGCGCACCTCGTGGCCCGCCTTCACCAGGCGGAGCCCGATCTCCTCGACCGCGGTCTCGAAGCCGCCGTACCGGGCGGGAACACCGCGGGTGCCGATCATGGCGATGCGCAAGGGGAGACTCCTGGAACAGGTGGGGAGCGTGCAACGAGAGGTCTCGACGGCAGTGGCGGACCTCGCTGGGGGAGCACTGGGTCCGTCGGCCGCTCGGCGGCGCGCGTTACAGGGTGTGCGCGAGAATCACGCGACAGTAACTGAGCACCGCAGTACGTTCACCGCCACGAACAGGTTGTCAGGCGACGAACGGTGCACACGGTTTTAGGCCTAATGCAGTACGAGCGAGTGGCGTACGGCGTAACCGTAGACATAGTGCGCGATGCGCAGTGTGGTCCTTCTCGCTCTACGCTGCGCGCCATGACGGTCGGTGAGCGACAGTTCGCGGAAGTACAGGCGAGAGGAACTCGATGAAGCTGTCGGTGATCGGCTGCGGGTACCTGGGGGCTGTTCATGCAGCATCCATGGCCGAGCTCGGGCATGAGGTGATCGGTGTCGATGTCGACGCCTCCAGGATCGGGCTTCTGGCGAAGGGGCGGACGCCGTTCTTCGAGCCCGGGTTCGAGGAGTTGCTCACCGGGTCGCTCGGGTCGGGGCTGTTGAGGTTCAGCGCCGACCTGGCGGAGGCGGTGGGGTGCCAGATGCATTTCGTCTGTGTCGGGACGCCGCAGAGGCGTGGCGAGTATGCGGCAGATCTGCAGTACGTGGAGGGTGCGGTCGAATCGCTGCTCGGCGTGCTCCAGCCGGGCGAGCTGGTGGTGGGGAAGTCGACGGTGCCTGTGGGTACCGCAGCGCGGCTTGCGGAGCTCTTGGCCGAGAAGGCGCCCGGCGCCGCGCTGGCGTGGAATCCCGAGTTTCTCCGTGAGGGGTTCGCGGTGCAGGACACGTTGCGGCCGGACCGCCTCGTCTACGGCCTTCCGCAGGACGAGACCGGAGGTGCGGCGGAGGCGCTGCTCGACGAGGTGTACGCACCCATCGTCGCCGTCGGGACGCCCAAAGTGGTGACCGACTACGCGACCGCGGAGATGGTGAAGACCGCGGCCAACTCGTTCCTGGCCACGAAGATCTCCTTCATCAACGCCATGGCGGAGTTGTGCGAGGCGACCGGGGCCGACGTCAAGCAGCTCGCCGACGCGATCGGCTACGACGACCGGATTGGCCGGAAGTTCCTCAACGCCGGCCTGGGGTTCGGCGGCGGCTGCCTGCCCAAGGACATCCGGGCGTTCATGGCGCGGGCCGGCGAGCTGGGTGCGGACCAGGCGCTGACCTTCCTGCGGGAGGTCGACAACATCAACATGCGGCGGCGGATCCGCATGGTGGAGCTGGCGCGTGAGGTGCTCGACGGGTCGCTGCTGGGCAAGCGGGTGGCGGTGCTCGGGGCGGCGTTCAAGCCGGAGTCCGACGACATCCGGGACTCGCCCGCGCTCAACGTGGCCGCGCAGCTGCAGCTGCAGGGCGCGAACGTCGTCGTGACGGACCCGGCCGCTATCGAGAACTGCAAGAAGCAGTGGCCGCAGATCGACTACGCCGACACCCCGGAGGAAGCGGCGAAGGGAGCCGACGCGGTACTCCTGCTGACGGAGTGGAGGCAGTTCCGTGAGCTGGACCCGGGGGAGTTCGGCACGGTCGTCCGGCAGAAGCGGGTGCTCGACGGGCGCAACGCGCTCGACCGGGACAAGTGGGAAGCCGCGGGGTGGAGCTACCGGGCGCTGGGGCGTCGCCACTCCGGCTGAGCGTGGTGGGCCACGAGTTCACCCGGCCACGGGGTGCTCGGCTGGCTGACGGGACCGTACTCGATCGAACACACGTTCGACTCCAAGGTCGACTTCCGCTAGGCTGTCCCCATGTCCGCAGCCCTCGCGTCACCGATCGAGACCGCCGTGCCCGGCGTCTCGACCGCTGCCGTGGAGCTGGCTCGGTTGGAGGGGCTCGTCGCGCTGCGCAACCAGATCGAGGCCGAGCTGGCCGAGGCGGTGCGGGCGTTCGCGCGCGCCGAGGTGCAGGAGCGGTTGCCGCAGGTGGCCGCCGAGCACGTCACCCTGGAGCAGGTCGAGGCGCGGCTCGTCGAGCGGTTGGGGTACGCCCTTCGGGTCTCGCCGACCCGGGCCCGGGCCCAGCTGCGGATCGGCCGGGACCTGCACGCGGGGTTCGACCGGGTCCGCGAGCTCTTCGGCGTCGGGGAGCTGGACCAGGCGAAGGTCGCGGCCATCATCGCTGCCGCCTCGCACCTCGAGCCCGAGGAGCGGGTCGAGGTGGACGCACGGCTCGCCGCCCACGACCTGACCTCGATGGGGCTGCGGCGGGTCGCGGACCTGGCCAAGATGGTGGTCGCCGAGGTGGCGCCGGAGAAGTTCGCCGAGCGCGCCCGTGCCGCTCGCCGGGACCGCCACGTCACACTCAGCCCGGCCGCCGACGGGATGGCCGTGCTGCGGGCCTACCTGCCCGCCGAGCAGGGGGTCGGCTGTTACGCGGCGCTGCGCAAGGCCGTCACCGAGCACTGGGTCGGTGCGGATCCGGTCACCCGCACCGCCGGGCAGATCATGGCGGACACGGTGGTCGAGCGGCTCACCGGCGTCACCCCCGCCGAGCCGGTGGTCGGCGTGGAGGTGCAGGTCCTGGTCCCGGTCGAGGCCCTCGTGACCGGTGATGGCCCGCTGCCGGTGGAGCTGCCGGGCTTCGGCCCGGTCCTCGCGGAGCTCCTGGTCGAGCCCGGGCGCGCCACCTGGCGGCGGCTGGTCACCGCGGACGGGATCGTGATCGGCGGCGAGTCCCGCAGGCGCGCCTTCGGCGGGCTGCTCGCCGGTCTCGTCCGGTCGCGGGACCGCGGACGCTGCACCGAACGCCACTGCGACGCCCCGATCCGGCACCTGGACCACCTGCACCGCTGGTCGGAGGGCGGGGCGACCACACTGGACAACGGGGCGGGGAAGTGTTCCTTCCACAACCTCGTGCGGGAGATACCACCCTGATCCCGCCGAGCGCCTCTGTCCAACATCGAGGTCATGTCGTCGAGGGCCAGGTCGGTCTGGGTGAAGGCGGCCGCCTCGTCGCGGGCAGGATGGCTGTCGTGGCTCGTCCTCGTGACTGCCGCACGCGAGCTGAGCGGGTTCTGCGCCGCGGCTCGCTTCGGCACTGACACGGGGCGGCGGGACCTGTCATCGCGTCGTCAGCCACCTGCAGCTGCATCAGGGGTGGCGGGTGTGGTGCAGTGCTCGACCTGCGGTGGCTCCGCCTGTCCCGTCAGGACCACTCCGCCGATGAGGCCGGCGACCGCAACGACGGCGAGGAACGAGAAGATCTGGCCGATACGGATCAGGATCATGCTGTCGCCTCCGCTTGACTGATGCCGTACGACCAGGGTCGGCAGGGCCCTCCGCCTGGACCAGCGGGCGTCGCCAATCGTGGACCCGGAGTCGGCGACGGCGGCGCGTGGCACTCACCGGCGGGAGCCGGAGTCCACCGCGGTGGACTCGGAGTGGGCGGTCGTGGACTTCCTGGTCCGCGGCAGGGTGCGATCTTCCTAGTCTGCGGGCATGGCAGAGCGAAGCGGCAATGGCGAGCCCCGGTTCCTCGACGAGGAATGGTGCGTCGTGCTCCGGCGCGCCGCGAAGGAGACCACGTACCGGGACATCGCTGCGGAAGCCGGCTACAGCCGTGCGCACATCGCGGAGATCTTCGGGGGACGGAAGCGGCCGACGGCGGACGAGCTTCTCCGCATCGCAGGTGCCCTCGGACTCTCGCAGCTCCGCATGCTGGACCTCGCCGGACACCTGCCCGGGGTGTCTCGGCTGCTCACGTACCTCGAGCAGCTCGAGGACCAGGCCTCCCGGACCCAGTTGGCCGCGGCGAGCGTGCCCTTCGACGACGTCCACGGTGCCGCGATCATCGCGGGCAAGGGCCTCGCGAGCGGGCGCTACCGCGCCGTGGTGGATCCGCTGTGGCAGGGCACCGGCGAGTACCGGCGCCACTACGCGGACCTCGTGGCGTTCGAACCCGTGCAGGCCATGAGCGCGGTGGAAATCCGGGCTGACCTGGAAGAGCTCCTGCACCACGAGATGGCGTGGTTCACGGCCGGATTCATCGGCAGCCCCGAGACGGCCCGGCACCTGAACACGTCGCACCCGGAGCTGGTGATCAACGTGCCGCGCTTCGTCGCCATCCGGAAGGGCGGCGTCAACCCCTTGGTCGGGGTGCCCCACACCATCTCCGTGATCGGAGGCCACTGGTCCGGCTCGGCCGACGTTGCCTCACTGCTCGCGCACGGGTTCGACTACGACTATTCGCACGTCGGGTTCGTCGCCTCGCGCGCCTTCAGTCGCATCACCCACCGGTGGGACCACCGCCTCTTCGATCGCGACCGCCTGGAGGTTGCGCGGACCTACGTCGCGGGCGGGGAGATCGGCCGCAGCCGCGTGTGGGCGGCGGGGGGCGACGGCTATGCCGAGACCGCACGGCTGCTCGCCGGGGACCGGCGGGGCCGCAACCCGTTCGTCGTGCACCTGCGGCCCACGGACGAGTTGATCGACTGGACCTCCTGGGCCCGCACGGCGTGGCGGCAGCACGGGGGTGACGCCGAAACCGATCGGGGGTCCTCGATCTCCGACCGGGCCGTCGTCGACCAGCAGCTGGCCGGGCTCGGCAGCCGGGTGCTGACCCTCGACGCCGGACTGCCGGCCGGCGCGGTGCGCGACAGCGACAACCTCGATGCCTTCATGGACCACTGGTGCCTGCTCGCCGAGACGGTGGCCGAACGGCTCCGTGCCGACCTGCACATGAGGTTCGACCTGGACGAGGCGCTGCGACGCATGCGGAACGGGGGGCGCTGAGCGGACGGCGGGTCTCCGTTCAGGGCGAGGGGCACGGCGGCATGGCGCCGTACGAATTCACGTCGGCCACTCGGGCCGTCCGGTTCCTGCGGAGGTCGCGATGCGCCAGCCCCCGGAGAGAGACCTCGGCCGCTTCGACCGCAGCCCTTACCCGCGGCGGAATCCGGGCACGGTGCTGGCCCGGTGGTGGCGCGAACTGACCCTGCTCGGCTGCCTCGGAGCGCTGTGGGCGGAGTTCGGCTGGGTCGGGCCGGTCGCGGTCGTCGCGGCCGGGCTGTTCGGGTGCGTGTCGCCGGCGTACCGCAGTCACATGCGCGGGGAGCTGCTCGGCATGGTCGTGCTGCACCGGGTGCGGGTGGGGTTCGCGCGGGCGGGGGTGGTCAACCGGAGCGGGAACCTGCCGCTGCTCGTCGACGCGCGGGCGCGGGGGGAGACCGTGGTCGTCGCGGTGTTCCGCCGGTACGGGACGAGGGTCGAGGACATCGCGCGGGCCGCGCCGGTCGTCGCGGAGGCGTGCGGGGCGCTCGATGCGTACCTGGAGCGGGACTCGCCGCGGCCGGAGCGGGTGCTGCTGGTCGTCGTCCGGCCGCGGTGGGGGTGGCCGGGCCGTTGAGCCCGCGTCCCGGTGTCGGGCCTTCGCCTGACATGAGGGGGACGAGATCGTCGAGAATCTCTTCGTCGTCTGCGTGGGGTCGCCGCTCCCGGTGCCCGTACGACGGACAGCGCGGCGAGATCGAGGGTCGGGGGCAGGGCGACGCGGTGGGCGCCCGGACAGCCGGGGAGGGCGCGTCCGTGAGTGCAGAAGGCAAGACGGGCCGGTGGTGCGGGTGCCTGCTCTGCCGGGTCGGCGACGAGCAGACGATGAAGGAACTGCGCGACGGCGGCGCGCAGGGCCCGGAGTGGGAGTGGGTGGCGGCGCATCTCGTCGACTACGCCTTGCGCGTGCTGCACCACCAGCATGCCCGGCAGACGCTCGCCCGCGAGGCGAACACGCACCGGCGGGCGGCCCACCTGCACCCCGTCGTGCTCGCCCCCGAGGACGCGCAGGCGCTCGACGCCGACCCCGCGCAGCCGACAGCCCTGTTCGTCGCCACGTGCACGACGGCCCTCGACCGGTTCCGCCGCATCGACCTGCTCGGCGGGCACTGGCGACCCGGCGGCCGTCGCGTGCCCGGCTACTACGTCACCCGGTGCTACTTCGTGCTGGGCGACGAGCTGACCACCTGGCGGCGGGCCCGGACGAAGGAGCGGAAGGTCGCGGCCGCCGCGTACCGGCTGGCCGAGGAGGACGAACGGCTCGGCGGCCGCGACGTCGTCGAGGACCTGCGGCAGGTCGACCCCGCCGTGGTCGGCGCACTGGTCGAGACGATGCGCGAGCCGTTGCGGGAGGCCACCCGGTACCGCCTCGACCACCCGGACGCGACCTGGGCCGCCGCGGCCCGGGCCCTGCACGTCAGCCCCCGGGTCATCGAGGCACAACTCCGCCGTTGGCGACGGAGCCGGAGAAGGGAAGGGGAGAGATGAAGACGTCCGACGTCGCCGGGCACGAGGGCCCGGAGCCCGAGGACCCGTCGCCTCACGATGTGCCCGGTTGGGCCGAGCCCCCGCCCGAGGAGTCGCTGCCCCCGGTCCCCGAGTCCGAGGTGGCCGAGGTCCTGCTCCGGTTCCGTGCGCTCGATGCGCTCGGCGACCCCCAACGGCCGCCCACGCCCGCCGACGCCCGCGACGACTGGCGGCGCGAGATGGCGTCGCTGCTGCGCTGGAGCGGTCGCAACGAGCAGTGGGTCCGCGCCCGACTCACCGCCGCCGGGGAGGTGGCCGCCCCCGTGCAGCGCGTCCTCGAGGGCGACGTGACCGTGCGGGCCGGGCTCGCCGCACACGTCGTCGAGCTGCTCGGAGGACGCTGGGTGGACGACGGCTACCTGGTGCTCTTCGAGGCCGCCCGCGAGGAGACGGGCGGGCGGACCGGCGAGCACGGCCCCCGCCGGACGTCCCGGCACCTGTCCGGGCTCACGGGTGCCGACCCCGGCAGCGCGGCCGCCGAGCGCGTACCGGCCGCCGCGGAGCTCCCGGTCCTGCACGGTCGCGAGGAGCTGATCGCGGAACTCGTCGAGCGGGCGGCGCCACCGATCGGACCGCCGCTCGTGCTGGTCGGGCCCGCCGGTCTCGGCAAGACCAGCACCGCGCGCGCGGTCGCCGCCCGGCTCGACGACGGCCGGGGCCGTGCGTTCTGCGTGACCGCGCACGACCTCGACGACCTCTGCGACGGCCTGTACCGCGTCGCGCGGCTGCTCGGCGCCCCGGCCCACCGGCTGGACGTCGCGCTGAAGGCCGAGGACCCGGCCCGGCGGGCGGCCGAGCTGTGGGAGGTCCTCGAGGACGCCGACGACCCGTGGACCGTCGTGCTCGACGACGCCGGCCCGGCGGCCCCGGGGGACCCGGCGTGGGCGCGCGTGTCCGGGGCCGGCACCGTCGTCGTCACCACCCGGGGGCAGGGGGACTGGGGGACCGAGGCGGTGGTCCACCGGGTCGGGGCACTCGACCCGGACGCGGGGGCGCGGGTGATCCTCGACCGGCTCCCCGAGGTGGACCGGGCTGTCTGGGCGGAGGCGGCGCGCAGGCTGTCGGTGCTGCTCGGGGGGATGCCGTTGGCGCTGCGCGGTGCCGCCGACGCCGCCGTCGCGGGGGGAGCGGACCGGCTGCGCGCGCTGCTCGCCGGGCTCGCCCCCGAGTCGTCGGAGGCTCCCGACCCCGTCGCCGTCGCCTACCGGGCGTGTGTCGACGCCCTGCCGGCCGGTCTGCGCGACCGTGCGGTGGAGCTGCTCCAGGTACTCGGGTGCTTCCAGCCCGAGGAGCCGGTCCCCACCTCGGTCCTGACCACGGACCCGGCGACGCTGGACGCGCTCGTCCGGGTCGGGCTCGTCGAGCAACGTGAGCTGCGGGACGGGACCCCGGTGCTCCGGCTCCACCAGGGGTTCGCCCACCGGGCCCGGGAGGCCGGCGGAGCCGCGGCGCGCCGACGCGCCGTCGCTGTGCTGACCCGTGCCGCGGACGCCCTCGATTCGGGGCGCCCGACGGACTGGCCCGCCGCGACCCGGCTGCACGCGCACGCCGGTGAGCTGCTCGACTCTCTCCCGGACGACGCGTCGGACACCGAGCTGGCCGCGGCGCTGCGGCTCGCCGACCGAGTGGCGGGCAGGCTCGCCCGCGCCGACGGCAGCCCCGCCTCCCTCGCGCTGCTCGACCGCGCAGTGGCGCTGACCGTGGCGCTCGGCGACGACCATCCCGCCCGGCTCGACGCCCGGCAGACACGCGCGTGGGCCGTGGCCGCGGTCGAGGACGATCTCGAGCGGGCCGAGACGCTCGTCCGCGCGGTCGTCGCCGACAAGGTCCGCGTGCACGGCCGGCGCCATCCCGCGACGCTGTCCGCCCGGGACCTGCTCGGCTGGGTGCTCGCCGAGCAGCGCCGGCTCACCGAGGCGGCCCGGCGGCTGGTCGGGGTGCTCGCCGACCGGACCGAGCTGCTCGGCGCGCTGCACCGCGACACGCTGGCCACCCGGCACCGGCTCGCCTGGGTGCTGGGCATGTCCGGCGACCGGGCGGAGGCCGAGCAGGAGCTGCGCGCCGTCGTCGAGCTGCGGCGGCAGACCCTGGGCACGGGTGTGCACCTCGACGTCTACAACTCCCGCTACCGGCTCGGCTGCCTGCTCGCGCAGGACGGGGCGGGCCCGGACGACCTCGCCGAGGCGCAGGAGCTGTTCGCCGCGCTGCGCAGGGAGCTGGAGGACCAGGGGCTGCCGCCGACCCACTCCCTCACCCTGATGGTGCGGGTGCGGGAGGCCTGGGTCGCGATGCGCAGGCTCCGGTTCGTCGACGCGATGGAGGCCTACTCCGAGCTGCTCGTGGACCAGGAGAAGGTGCTCGGCGTCGACCATCCGCGAACGCTGCGCACCCGGCACATGCTCGCCCGGCTCACCCTGGCCCTGGGCGATGCCCGACGGGCCGAGGAGGAGCTGCGGGGAGTCGTGCGGCGCCGTCGCGAGGTGCTCGGGCCGGACCACCCGCACACCATGGACTCGCGGTCCTACCGGGCCTGGGCGCTGCTGAAGTGCGGGCGTGTCCAGGCGGCCGACCGTGAGCTCGTGGCGCTGCTCGCCGACCGCCGTCGGGTGCTGGGGGAGGAGCACCGCGCCACCCTGACCACGCGGTACCTGCTGGCGCGGGTGATCACGCAGCGGGGCAGGCTGGCCGACGCGCGGCGCCGCTTCGCCCAGCTGCTGCCGTTCGCGGTGTCGGTGCTGGGGCCCTCGGACCGGCTGGTGCTGGAGATCCGGCACGGCGCTGCCGTGGTGGAGGCCTTGCAGGGCAGGCTGGGCGCGGCCGAGGAGGAGCTGCGCGCCATCCGGGCTGTGCGGGAGCAGGTGTTGGGGGCGGACGACCCGGACACGCTCGCGACCCGTGAGTACCTGGTGTGGGTGGTGGGGAGCGCGGGGCGGGTCTCCGAGGCGTTGCTGGCGTGCGATTCCGTGCTGGCCGACCTCGTGCGGGTCCTCGGCGCCGAGCATCCGCACGCCCTGGTCGGGCGGTACCGCCGGATCTGGCTGCTGGGGTTGGCCGGACGGCGGGCCGAGGCGTTCGCGGAGCTCGACCGGTTCGCCGCGCTGCTGCCGGCCGGCCGTCCCGACCTCGACGACCTGCGCTGTGCGACGGTCACCGCCTGGCTGCTGCGGCTCGACGGCCGGCTCGACGAGGCGGAGCGTGAGGCCCGTCGGGCGGTGAAGTTGCACGACGAGGTCGTCGGGGCGCACGAGGTGGACACCATGCGCAGCCTGGATGCGCTGGGTCTGGTGTTCCTGGAGAAGCACCGGCTGGAGGAGGCGGAGATCGTGTTCCGCGACGTCCTGGGCCGGCGGGTCGGTGAGTTGGGGGAGGCGCACGTCGACACCCTCGTGGCCCGCGAACACCTCGCCCGGGTGCTGGTCCGGCGGGGTGAGCGATCAGCGGCGGCGTCGGAGCTGGAGAAGGTGCGGGAGGGGGCACGGGCGCTGGATCCGGAGCATCCGTTGGTGCGGAGGCTGCCGGAGGTGGGGTGGGGGAGGTGGTGAGGGGCAGTCGGGAGGCCCACCGGGGCCGGCCGGTGCCGGCCCAGAACCGACCATGCTCACCCGCCGCGGGCGAGGCCGGTCGATCTCCGACTGCGCGTGTCCACAAGCGGTGTTCTTCGGGCTGCAGGTAAGGAGGCCGTCTTGTGCGCCGGTGGCTTGCTCGCCGGCCCGAAAGCCGGCGAAACGGGCGAACAGCCGAACTTCGATGATCTGTCGCTATTCGCCCTTCCATCCTTGTCGTCCTCATCAGAGTTGATGATCCGCTCGTCCACGTCCGTGCGGCGGAATCAATAGTGGACAGCCGTGGACAGCTGTCCACGGAAGCCGTGGACAGTAGTGTCCTCGCAGGTCAGAAAGCTCTGCTCGCCGCGCTCCGGGTGTCCCTCCGGACCGGCCTGCCGTCCATGCGGCGTTTTACGGACGGTGACCGGGCGAACGGCGCTGGTGCATCGGACAGGTGATCCAGATACTTCCAGCCGTGCACGACACGTCAGTCGAACGGCAGGACACTGCCGCCAGGTTCTGCCGGGACTTCGCCGAGGAGCTCCGCAGTCGCGGGATCTCCCTGCGTGGGGCAGCCGAGCGGGTGCAC
The DNA here is from genome assembly GCF_047200735.1 of Pseudonocardia oceanicola. NCBI lineage: Bacteria > Bacillati > Actinomycetota > Actinomycetes > Pseudonocardiales > Pseudonocardiaceae > Pseudonocardia > Pseudonocardia oceanicola. The sequence continues at coordinate 103,686 of NZ_JBJZON010000021.1, read as the reverse complement.
TGGAGCAAGAGCGCGATCGGTAAGGCCTGCACCGGACCCGGGCTGCCCAGCCGTGATCTCGTCGAGGACGTCCTCAACGCCATCGGGCTCGCCCCCGAGCGCGTCCAGGACTGGATGCTCCGGCACGCCACCCTGTCGATGGCCGCCACCGCAGCGGCGGACGATCCCGGCGAGGGGGACGACGCACCGGCGGGCGGTGTCGAGCCTCCCGGGCCGGTCACCGGGGTCCGTCGCCGTACTGTCGCGGTGGTGGCCGTGGTGGCTGCGCTCCTCGGAGCCGCCGTGGCGGGGGGCCTCGCGCTGCTGGCCGGCGGCGACGCGCAGCCGGTAGCCGCCGCACCGGTCCCGTCGGCCGTCGTGACCGTCCAGAACAAGATCGCGCTGGGCGCGTCCGAACTCGTGGAGGACACCGGTCCGGCGTACCTGTCGAGCCGTCCTGCGGCCTTCTGCGCGACGAAGGGCTGCAAGGTGCAGGGGACCGAGATCTCGAGCGGGGCCCTGCTGGCGGCCACGTGCACCGCGCGCGGCGACATGATGTGGAACTACAACCTCGACTCGCCCGCCGCGGAGAATCCGCACCGGGCGAAGTCCGATCTCTGGTACCAGGTCTCGTGGCCGGACGGCCGCACCGGATATCTCTCCGAGGTCTACGTCGACCCGGCCTCCCGAGGCAGTCTCGGCCTCCCGAGCTGCGACACGCAGCAGGGCTGAAGGCCTCCGCCCGCCGGGTCCACCGGCGTCTCGCCCACACCGATCGAAGTCACGCTCGACCCTTCCCGAACCCGGGTCGAGCGCGGCTCGGTCGGCGCTGCCCTCCGCAGCCCGTCCCACGTTCCATCGATTGTGAGGTCGTCTCCCCGTGGCAGAACTGAACTTCCAGGAGAACCACGCCATCCCCGGCATGGCCCACATGGCCATGACCTTCCTGCAGGTCGTGAAGACCCGGACCGACGAGGCGGGGATCGGCCTCGAGTTCCAGCCGAAACAGGACCGCCGGACGAAGGACTACCACCTGGAGGCGGTGATCAAGTTCCGCGGCCTCCTGGGCAGCGGCCACCCGATCCGGCTGCAGGTCCACTCGACCCCGCGCGGCGGGATGCTCCACGTCGGCTACACCGTCGCGACCGATGAGATGCCTCAGTTCATGGTCAATCTCAATGCCGGCAACGCACGGGAGAACGCGATGCGGCAGAACCTGAACCTGCGGCCGGAGAACCAGCGCGAGCTGGCGATCACGATCGACTCCTTCGAGCAGCTGGTCTACGTCCCGACCGTGCAGGACCTCGTCGACGCGGCCGAATCCGCGCGAGGTGCCCACGGCGGCGCCGGCTTCGTCGGCAACACCTGACCTCGCTCCTGGCCCCGGCACCCCACCTCCCCACCCCCGACTTCCGACAAGGACCTCTCCGTGGACTACAAGGACATCCTCGTTCTCTGCTACTGCATCCAGATCCCCCTCGCGGTGGTGGCGCTGTTCTTCATGCCCGGGCGCGGCACGCAGCCGACGATCTGGGAGAACCTCAGGCGCAACACCGCCATCCTCGGGCTGCTGCCCTTCGCGTTCTTCTCCGTGCTGATGCAGGTGCTCGCCCTGTCGATCTACTACCTCCGGATCAGGTCGATCCGGAACAAGGAGCAGACCGCCTGGCAGAAGATCGGAGGTGCGGCGACGCCGGCATCCGGGGCGAATCCGTTCGGAGGCGCCGCCGGCGGTGCGGTCGCCCCGCCCGCCGCAGGGAACCCGTTCGACTCGCCGGCCGGCGGCAACGGGCCCGCCGGTGGCAGCGCCCCGCGAGCCAACCCCTTCCTCTGATCGCCGTCGCCCAGGTCCGAGCGAGTACCCATGTCCGTCGAGCCCCTCGCCGCAGGCGAACTCCCCTCCCTGTCCGTGCACCGCCTGCCCCGGACGTGCTGGGGTGCGGGATACCCGGAGATCCTGCCCCCGTCCCTGCAGACCGTCGGCTGCCTCGAGGTCGCCGCGATGCCGGCCGACCCGCACCACGACGCCCTGTCGGCCGGACCTCGCATGCGCGAGATCGCCCGCCAGGTCATCACCGCCGCCGTCGCGACATCGGGTCTGGACGCCTTCGAGCTTCGTTACCGGGCCGCTCCCGAAGCGAACCGGACGCGGGTGCGGATGTACCTGCTGGCCAAGTCCTACGGCCGGGACGACGCGGCGGCACGGGCCGTCGACTCGGCACTGACCGCGGCGGCGCTGTGCCTGCCCGGCGACTTCACCGTCCAGGTCGCCCACGACGTCGACGAGGTCCTGACGATCCCGTCGCACCACCGGGTGCTCGAACTGCAGCGCACCGAGCAGGTGACGTTCCCGCAGTGGACCTTCGTACCGAGCGACTACTACTACCACCTCGACGGTGTGACCGGGGACGGTTCGGGATGGGCCGCGTTCTGGAGAGCCCTTGCGCGGACGCCGGCGCCGTTGACGGTGAGCATCCTGGTCAAGCCCACCGAGCTCGACCCGCAGGAACGCGACGCACTCGGGGGCACTCTGACCGCCCTGGGCCTGTACGCCCACGAGCGCACCGACTACTCGCTGCTCGGCCACCAGGAGCACTATCCGGCCGACGCCAATGCGCGCATCGCCCTCGAGGCCTGGGAGGAGCGCGTCCGCCACATCGCCGGCCGTCCGGTCCTCGCCCGCGTCGCCCTCGCCGGCGATGCGGGCGTGCTGCCCGTGTACGCCGCCGAGCTGGCGGCCGCCCTGCACCTCACCCGGGACGGCTCGGCACACCCGCTCGCCGTCGTCTCACCCGAGGTCCGTCCGCCCGCGGAGGCGGAGTTCATCAGGGAGAGCGTGACCGCGATGGAGATCTGGCCGCTCGACATCCTCCGCATGTGGGAGGACGAGTCGGCGCCGCGCGGATTGCGCCGCATGCAGTACCTGTACGGCCCGGACGAGGTCGCGAGCATCGCCGTGCTCCCCGTACCCGACGAGCAGGGGGTGCCGGGCGTACCCCTGAGCCGGCGGGCCGACCGGCGACGGGCTGCGGTCCGCCCGGACGGGACCGAGCACGACGGCCTGCTGCTGGGCGCCGCGCTCGACCAGGGGACCCGGTCAGGAGCGATCGTGCTCCCGGTGCCCGACCTCACCCGGCACCTCCTCGTCGTCGGGTCGTCCGGCTCGGGCAAGACGACCACGGTGCTGTCGCTGCTCGTCCGGCTGTGGCGCGAGCACCGGGTGCCCTTCCTCGCCCTCGAGCCGATCAAGACCGAGTACCGGGGGTTGCTGGGCGTCGCGGGGCTGGAGGACCTGCGGATCCTCACGCTCGGGCGGGACGACCTGGCCGGGTTCCGGCTGAATCCCCTCGAACCTCCACCGGGAGTGCGGTGCGAGGTGCACGCCGGGGCGGTGATGGCGGCACTCACGCTCGCCCTGCCGCTCCCCACGCCGCTGCCCGCGCTCCTGGAGGAGGCGCTCGAGCTGTGCTACCTGCAGGCCGGCTGGGAGCACGACACCACACCGGAGCACGGGCTCACCCCGCCGACGCTGCGGGCACTGCTCGGCTCGTTCACCGAGATCTTCGAGCGGCACGGCTACCGTGGCGAGGCGCAGAACGTCGGCGTCGCGTTCCGGGTCCGGCTGGAACGGCTGCTCCGCGGTGGCCGAGGGCGCATGCTGGACTGCACGCGCTCCAGTGACGTCGACGGCCTGCTCGCCGTGCCCACCGTCGTCGAGATGGACGAACTGGCCGACGCCGAGGACAAGTTGCTCCTCTCCGCCTTCCTGCTGCAGCGCCTCCGCGCGGCGGCTCGGCGGCGCGGGGCCTCGGGTGGTGCGCTGCGGCACGTCACGGTCATCGAGGAGGCGCACCGCCTGCTCTCCGCGGCCGACGGCGAGCGGGGCGAGCCGGAGAGCGGGAACCGGCTGCGGGCCGAGGCGGTCCGGGCGTTCTGCGAGGCCATCTCCGAACTCCGCAGTTCCGGCGAGGGATTCGTGCTGAGCAGCCAGCGGCCGACCGCGCTCGCGCAGACCGCGGTCGCCAACACCGGTACCCGGATCGTGCATCGGCTCGAATCGGCCGCCGACCGCGCCAACGCCCTCGACGACCTCGACGCCGCGGACCTCGATCGCGAGCTCACCAACCGGTTGCGGGCGGGCGAGGCGCTCGTCCGCTGGCCGACGGCGGACGAGCCCGAACTCGTCGGGATCGTGGCGGCCGAGGGCGTCGACAGCGCTCGGACGGTGCCGGACACCGAGGTCGCCGCGCACATGGCGGAGCATCGCCGGGCGGTGGCGGAGATGCTGCCCTACCGGTTGTGCACCCCGGAGGTCTGTCCGAGCGGGTGTGCCCCCGACGTGCGCACCCGGGGAGCCCGGGCCGCACGGGAGTCCGAGTCCGACGCCCGGGAGATCTGGGACGCGTACCGGGGCGGTGCCGGCGCGCTGCTCCCCGTGGTCGCCTTGGTGGCGCAGCGCTGCGCAGGCGCAGCCCGCGACACGTACTGCGCCTGCACGCACCTCGAGGCGGGCAGGGCGGCCCTGTCGGTCTCCGGTCAGGACATCCGCGGCCGGCTCGCGGCGGCGATCGGGGAGAGGACGTGCGCTGATGCGTCATGAGTTCGGCGAGGTCGACGAGGTCGACGACGGTCACGAGATCAAGCGCGACCCGTGGGTGCTGCGGGATCAGGGCCTGGGGTGGGGAGTCGACGACGTCCCATTCGAACGGGACGACGAGGCGATCCGGCGTGCCCTGGGGCAGGTGGCTCTCGCCGAGTTTGCCCGCACCGAGGCGCGAGAGGCGGAACTCTCGTGGACGGTTGGACAGCTGGCGGTCGCGGAGGCGGTGCGGGAGGGCCGCGACGCCTCGGCGGACCAGGTGCCGGACCTCCGGCCCGGGACACCGGAGATCGACCCACGGCAGTCCGAACTGCGCGCCCGCGACTTCGCCAACGCGCGCAAGGAGCGAACGTCCGAGAGCGGCGCGAGCCTGTCGTTCGAAATCACCTACCCCGACGGGCGGAAAGCCGTGTTCAAGCCGAAGGCCGGCGAGTGGTTCGCCGAGCAGCTGAGGGGCTCGCCGCTACGGGAGGGTGTCGAGACGGGCACGTACTACGAGCGGGACGTCGCGGTGTACGAGGTCGATCGCGAGCTCGGCTTCGGGCTGGTCCCCACGACCACCACCATCGACACGCCCTCGGGAGTGGGCTCCCTGCAGGACCACGCCCCGCTCCCGCCACGGCCGCCCGAGCGGTACACCGAGCTCGACCGGCAGATGCTCGGGACGCTCGACTACATCACCGGTGCGCTCGACCGGCATCCCCACAACGTGATGACCCAGTCCGACGGCCGCCCGGCCGCGATCGACAACGACTTGACCTTCCCGGTCGACACGGGTGAGCCGCTGCGCTCGGAGTTCTTTCCCGACGTGCTGGGCAGGCCACTCGATCCGTCGATCGTCGAGGCGGTCCGGCAGCTCGCCCCCGAGACCCTCACCGAGATCCTGAGCCGCCACGGAGTCCCCGACGCCGCGATCAAGGGTGCCGTCGACCGGCGGAACGAGGCGGCTACCGGCCTCATCACCGGTAGGGCCTGGCCGGCCGGCTTCGTGACGTTCATCGACGTCGAGGGTCGGCCGTGACCATCCCGACCACGGCACCTCGTCCACCGCTGGGTCGAGAGCGGGCAGGTACGCCTGCGCCGCGTCCTGCAGCTGTCCCTCGTCCAGTACCCGACCGTCCCCTGGTCGCTCCCGATCGAGCCTCGCCGACGAGGTTTCGCCCGTGGCGAGCGACCAGGAGTCGGTGCCACCCCCACCCGGAAGGAGCTCCCATGACCCGATCCGTCGACGACGCGACCCTCGGCCGCGCCCTACAGCACTTCTCGACCGCTGCGGCGCCGGTCCTCGCCGCCCTCGCGACCGCGCCGCCTGAATCGCCCGAGACGAGCGGAGCGCGGGCCGGTGGCGTCGCGATCATGGGGCGGTTGGCGACAGTGGTCGCGCGGCCCTCGGATGCGACACTGGACGAGCGGGCGGCCTGGTGGGTCCGCACGGTCGGGCAGCTGAACGCCGTGCTCGTGGCCTCGTCGACCGCGGCGGTCTCGGTCGTGCCCGCCGCCGAGAAGGTGCCGGTCACGGACCTGCTGGCCGCGGCCGGCGAGGGCCTGGTGGTGTGCGGGATCGCGCGGGAGTACGGCGTGGCGGAGCCGGTCGGACAAGCCCGCCTGCTCGCCGCGGTCCTGCTCCGCCGCCGGATCGACGTCCCGGTCGAGCCGGCGGAAGCGGCTGTGGACGGGCCCGCCGAGCCACCTGCGGCCGGTAGGGGGACATCGGCGCTCGCGCGCGACGCCCTCCGCCTGGGACAGACCCTGTACCGGCTGACCGCCGAGGTCCGGGATGGCCGTGCCGAGGGGAAGGGGCGTCGCGGGCTGCTGCAGCGCGTTCCCGGCGGCCGTGCCCTCGCGGAGTACAAGTCCGGACGGGCGAACCTCGACCGTGTGGCGGCAGAAGCGCGGGAGTGGCTGGACGGGTACGTCGCCGACCCGGCCAACCGTCCCGGCCTCCTGCCGCCGGACTGACGACCACGGGCTTCTTCGCCTGTGACTGCCGTGACGTTGCTGCGGCGCCGACCGGTCCGACCCGCGGAGGGGTCGGCGTCGGGCCGGTCGGGGCCCGAGATAGGTGCACAGCGGCCACCTGCTCCCACGCTCGCGGCACCTACTGCTGAATGCCACTCAGCCTGGCGCGGTCGACCGGACCGAGCCTGAGGTGGGACGGCTCTGCTGGCTCCCTCTGTAACGCGGCGTGCTGGGGAAGCGACCTCGGGTCACGATCGGCGGCGCGGGGTTGTCTCGGAGGACGGCGTGGAGCTGGGGTCGGACGACTGGCAGGGCATATCCGGCATTGTTGCGATCATCTCCCTGCTCGTGCAGACCGCGGTCGGTGCCCTCGGGATGATCGGGTTCGTCTTCCTGCCGGGCGCGGAATCACTGCAGCAGGTGCAGGTGGGTGTCGGAGCCTGGTTGGCGCTGAGCGTGGTCGTGGGAGGCGCTCTCGGCGCCACCCATCCGGTGGGGCCGTCGCCCTGGCGGGCTGGCGGGGTATACCCCTGCCGAGGGGCGAGTTCCCGAGTCGGACCCGGCTGCTCCGCCGTCGCGTGGGCGGGTTCGCGCTGCTCACGAGCCCCGTCGCCGCCGCGGTAGCGCTGGTCGTCCCCGTCTGGCCAGGGCCCCCGATCCCGGTCGGGCAGGCTCCTGGGTACCGCCCGAGTCCGGCTGAGTCGGCGCTCGTCGCCGGCCTGCCGGTCGAGTACGGCGCCGAGACTTGTGTCGCGCTCCCGGAACGCACCGGCACAGCCATCGTCGCCACCATGTCGTGCGCCGCGACTGCCGTGCGGCCTGCGGCGGATTTCTACCGCTTCTCCACGGTGCAGCTGCTCGACGCGGAGCTGCGGGCCAATGCGGCCGCGATGAAGGTGGCCGAAGTGTCCGACCGGGCGGCCGGCCGATGCGGGGAAGCGGAGAACGTCGCCGGGACGTGGTCCGGGCCCGACGGCGCTGAACAGGGGCTGTTGCTGTGCCGGGTGGACTCCACCGGAGCTGCCCTGTACTGGACGGACCGGGCAGCGCTCGGGTACGGCGTCCTGCGGGATCCGAAGGGAGATCTCCGAGCCCTCCAGGGGCGGTGGCGGCGGATGGCCCTCACCCCGCCGAACCCGGGCGCCCTCGGAAACGGGTCGACGGAAGGGCAGACGGCCCTGCTCACCGACATTCCGCCGGCGTTCGGCATGCTGACCCGAGAAGACCGTGATGGGGTGGCTCTCGAGGAGTGGTGGTCCCGATCCGCCATCGCGGCGGGGGGCTAGCGAGGTGGACGGGTGGTCGGAGGCGCATCACGTCCTCGAAGCGGGTCGGTCACCTCGGCGCTCAGTACGCCCCGCGGCTCCGCAGCACCGCGCCGAGCGTCTTCCACAAGATCGTCAGGTCCAGGGCCATGGACCAGTTCTCGACGTAGCGCAGGTCGAGCCGGACCGACTCCTCCCAGGAGAGGTTGCTGCGGCCGCTGACCTGCCACAGCCCGGTCATGCCCGGGCGGACGAGCAGGCGGCGGCGGGCGACGTCCTCGTAGGTCGCCACCTCGGCCGGGAGCGGCGGGCGGGGGCCGACGAGGGACATGCTGCCGCCCAGGACGTTCAGCAGCTGAGGGAGCTCGTCGAGGCTGTACCTGCGCAGCACCGCGCCGACCTTGGTGATCCGCGGGTCGCGAGCCATCTTGAACAGCGGTCCGGCGGCCTCGTTGCCCGCGCGGAGCTCGGCGAGCTTCGCCTCGGCGTCGACGACCATCGACCGGAACTTGACCATGTGGAACGTGCGGCCGTTGGTGCCGACGCGCTCCTGGCGGAAGAACACCGGGCCGCCGTCGAGCTTGACCGCGACTGCGACGGCGAGGAAGAGCGGCGCGGCGAGCAGGAGGAGCAGGACGGCTGCGGTGCGGTCGACGACCGTCTTCAGCACCCGGGCGACACCGGTGAAGCGGGGCTCGGAGAGCCGCAGCAGCGGCAGGCCGTCGACCGGTGCGATGTGCATCCGCGGGCCGGCGATCTCCATGAGCCCAGGGGCGACGGCGAGCTCCGTCTCGGTGCCCTCCAGCTCCCAGGCGAGGCGGTGCAGGCGTTTCGGGCCCCAGCCGGGGGCCTGGCAGACGGAGACGACGCGATAGCCCTGGCCGAGGACGGCGGGGCCGACGGAGTCGAGGTCGCCGACGACCGGGACGTCCTCGATCGAGGCAGCGCCGTCGAGGCCGCGGCCGGTGGGGGTGCAGGCGCCGTCGATGCGCCAGCCGAAGTGGGGGTCGCGGCGCGTGCGGCGGATCATGTCGGCCACCGCGCGCTCGTCGCCGACGGCGAGGACGGACAGCATCGCTCGGCCGCGGCCGCGCTGGCGGTGCAGCCACTTCCGGATGCCGAACCGGCCGAGGGCGACGAGACATCCGATCAGCGGAACCAGGAAGAACACCCAGATCCGGACCGAGGCGACGAGCAGGATCAGGCCGCCCAGGGCCAGGGCGACCGCGGCGCCGACGACGGCGCGGCCGAGGCGCTTGAACTCGGTGCTGCCGACGCCCAGGATCCGCCCGTCCCACGCGCGTGCCAGGGGCATCGCGATCAGCAGGAGGGCGGCAGCGATCGCCCCGCACACGAGCTGTGCGCGCTTCGCCTCGTAGATCCCGGTCCAGCCGGCGAGCACGGCGAGCCCGGTCGCCCCCAGGACGGTGGTGACGTCACTCAGGACCACCAGCGACCGCAGCCGGCGCTGCCAGCGGACGGGACCACCCTCGTCGTCGACGGGACGCCCGGCGACGGGCGAAGCCGACCGCTGTGCCGGCACGGCGGGGACGCCGGCGGGCACGGTGACCTCGGACGGGTTGAACACGATCTGGAGCCCCCCAGAACGACAGAACCGATGATGCGATCCCGCATGACGGGTCGCCGCCGCGGGCACGGCTCGTCCGGAGAAGGGCCGGGGACCGAGGGAGAGCGATCCGGCAAACGTCGATCACTCCGCATGTCGCCCATCCGAGTAGCGGCGTTACCGATTGTCACAGAGTCTGTGAAGCTTCACCAAAATCGTGGAGATCCGGTCTCGGCGAGCAACCCCTCGAGGAAGGAGGCTCAGTACGCCCCGCTGCCCCTGAGCAGGGCCCCGATCGTCTTCCACAGGATCTGCGCGTCGAGCATCAGCGACCAGTTCTCCACGTAGCGCAGGTCCAGCCGGACCGACTCCTCCCAGGACAGGTTGCTGCGCCCGCTCACCTGCCACAGGCCGGTGAGGCCGGGCTTGACCAGCAGGCGACGCTCGGCGTCCCGCGAGTACCGCCGGACCTCCTCCGGGAGGGGAGGCCGTGGGCCGACGAGCGACATGGAGCCCGCGACCACGTTGAAGAGCTGGGGAAGCTCGTCGATCGAGTACTTGCGGAGGACGGCACCCACCCGCGTGACCCGGGGATCGTTCTTCATCTTGAAGAGCGGGCCCGCGCCGTCGTTGTGCTGCTCCAGATCCGCGCGCTTCTTCTCCGCGTCGACGACCATGGAGCGGAACTTGACCATCGCAAACGGCTTGCCGTCCCGGCCGACCCTCGTCTGCCGGAAGAACACCGGCCCGCCGTCGATGGCGACGGCGATCGAGACCACGGCCATCAGCGGGGCGACGAGGACCAGGATGGCGATCGCGCCGATCCAGTCGATGCCGGTCTTGACCACCCGGGAGGCGCCGGTGAAGGCCGGCTCGGTCAGCCGCAGGAGAGGAAGGTTGTCCACCGGCGCGACGTGCAGTCGGGGTCCCGCGACCTCCATGAGCCCGGGATCCACCACGAGCTCGGCCCCCAGACCCTCGATGTCCCACGCCAGCCGGTGCAGCCGCCGGGGCGACCAGCCGGGCGCAGCGCAGACCGAGACCACCCGATGGCGGCCGGAGCGCACGACCTCCGCCGCCGCGTCGAGGTCGCCGCGCACGGGCACGCCGAGAATGTCCTCCGCGCCGCCGGGGCCGCGGCCCGTCGGCGTGCACGCGGCCGTCACCACCCAGCCCGTCCGGGTGTCCCGGCGGGTCCGCACGATCAGGTCCGCGACGGCCTGGTCCGTTCCCACGACGACCATCGAGTGCATGTGCTCGCCCCGGAGTCGCCTGCGGTAGAGCCGGGCGCGCAACGCCAGGCGACCGCAGAGCATGAAGGCGCCGGAGAGCGGGATCAGGCCGAAGACCCACGGACGGACGGCGGACATCTGCAGCGCCAGCCCGCCCAGGCCCAACACGATCGCACTCGTCAGGAGGGCTCTGAAGGCGCGGCTGTACTCCTCGGAACCCTGACCGAGGATCCGCGGCTCCCACGCCCGGCAGAAGAACAGCGAGCACAGGGTGATCACACTGCTGACGATGCCGAGCGTGGGCGAGATGCGGCTGTCGAAGTGCGGCCAGTACTCACCGAGGCCGAGCAGGTGGCCGATCACGACGACCAGGGCCACCGCCGCCAGGTCGCTCGCGATCACGGACCACGCGTAGTGGCTCTCCCAGGGGGGGCGCCACGGCACCACCGGTGCCACCGAGCGGATCTGGGGCCGGGGTGGCCCTACCGCTCCGTTCCGGCTCGCGGATCTGCGTGCATTCTCCGCGGAACCGCCCACCTCGAGGTTCGAGGACATAGTCACCATCCCGCCCGTTCGTCCACCGCCGCTGGGCGGACGTCCGGGTGACCGCGTCGTCACGTCGCTTCTGCCACGCTGAGTAATCGTCTGGTTGCGCCCCACGAGTCATCACAGTCCTCGGCGTGACTCGATGACGTGGAGATCTTCGTTACGTCGAGATCGGACAAGCCTTCCGGCGATCTGCCGGACCTCTGTAAACGGACACGGTGCGTGATCCCTTTCCGTAGTCATGAATGGAGGGACGGCGCGCGATCCGTGCGGGAGCCCGTGGTCCGAAGGCGACGGACGAGCGACACCCAGGGGTCCGCTCGCCGGTCCCGCTCGCTGATCACCGAGACCGGGAGCGGCCACTCGATGCCCAGATCCGGGTCGTCGTACCGCACGGCGACGTCCTCGGCCGGATCGTGCTCGCGGTCGATCCGGTAGCACACGTCGGCCCAGTCGGTCAGGGCCTGGAAGCCGTGCAGCAGACCCGGTGGCACGAACAGGTGGACCAGGTCGACGTCGTCGAGCCGCACTGCCAGCGACCTGCCGAACGTCGGCGACCCGGGTCGGGCGTCGACGAGCACGTCGAGCACCGCGCCCCGGGCACAGCGCACCAGCTTCGCCTCGCCGCGCCCGAGCCGCCCGTGCATGCCGCGCAGCGTCCCCCGACGAGAGCGGGACTGGCTGTCCTGGACGAAGGAGCGCGGAGCGAGTCCGTGCTCCTCGGCGACGGCCGAGTCGAACGTGCGGGTGAAGAAGCCGCGATCGTCGTGGTGGGGGGTCGGTCGGAAGAGCAGAACGCCGGGAAGGGAGAGCTCGATCGCCTGCATGGTGCTCGGTCAGGCCCCGGCGACGGAGGGGGAGCGGTCGGTCCGCCACGGCATCCAGGGTGTGTTCCCGGCCTGGTAGAGCGCCTCCAGCACAGCGCGTTCCTTCACCGTGTCCGCCGGCTGCCAGAACCCCCCGTAGGCGTAGGCCCCGAGCCTGCCCTCCTTGGCCAAGGTGGTGCACGCGTCACCGATCAGGTCCCCGCCCTCGGGGAGGTAGTCGAAGATCTCGGGCCGGAGCACCAGGTAGCCACCGTTCTCCTGGATCGGCATCTCCTTCAACGCGGTGATGGCCTCGACCCGGTTCCCGTCACCCATGCCGACCACGTGGAAGGCCGCCTGCGGGGGAACGGCGAGAAGCTGGGCGACGGCATCGGTGTCCGCCCGGAACTGTGCGATCATCTGGTCGATCGGGGCGTCGGTGAGGACGTCGGCGTAGTTCGCGAGGAACATCTCGTCGCCCTCGACCAGGTGACGCACCCGGCGGAGGCGTTCGCCGATCGCCGAGTCCTGCCCGGTGTCGACGAACGTGACGGACCAGTCGGAGATGTCGGTCTCGAGCATGTGCACCTGGCCGCGGTGCAGCACGAAGTCGTTGGACGCGGTCTCGGTGTAGTTGAGGAAGAAGTCCTTGATGTGCCGGCCCCCATACCCGAGGCAGAGCACGAAGTCCGTGTGACCGTAGTAGGCGTAGTACCGCATGACGTGCCAGATCAGCGGACGCGGACCGACCGGCACCATCGGCTTCGGTGTGTCCGACACGCCGTCGCGCATCCGCATCCCGTATCCGCCGCAGAAGAGCACGACCTTCATCGGTGACAGCCCCCTCGGAGTGGTGTCCCTGCCCGCTGCGGTGCGGGCGGCCAGACACTGACTCGGCCGCCCGCCGGAGGGTGTTAACTCTTAGTGATCACCAGCGAGGCCGAGTTGGACCGTTCGAGGTAGATCCGCCGAGAGTTGTCGGGCAAGGCAGGAGAAGAATCACCTTGCGTAACTGAGGGATTCCCTCGTCGGCCCAAGGCTCGGGCAGCGCCTCCCCCGGCTGGCCTAAGTAACGCTCGCGTCGTAGGCGACGAGGATCCGCCTGCACGCCGGCCGCTCGACGACGAGCGGCTCCGCCACGTCGCCCCGACCGGAACGACATCGTGGAGGTCCAGTGAACGTCACGCTGTTCGGGCTCGGTTATGTCGGCTCCGTGACCGCGACGGGCCTCGCGGTACGTGGCCATCGGGTCATCGGCGTCGACACCGACGAGGCCAAGGTGGCGACGATCAATGCGGGGCGTCCGACCGTCGTGGAACCCGACCTGGACGCGCTGACCGCCGAGGCGGTCGCCTCCGGCGCGCTGCGGGCCGCCACCTCCGCGGCCGAGGCGCTGGCGGACTCCGATCTCTCCGTCGTCTGCGTCGGCACGCCGTCGGCAGGCAACGGCAGCACGAACCTGACCTTCATCCGCAGGGTCGTCACCGAGATCGGCCGGGCCCTCGCGGGGACGAGCCGGCCGCACACCGTGGTGATCCGCTCGACCGTTCCGCCGAGCACCGTCGACGAGATCGTCGTCCCGCTGCTCGAGCAGGCATCCGGTCGCCGGATCGGATCGAACCTGCAGGTGGCCATGTGCCCGGAGTTCCTCCGCGAGGGATCGAGTGTCGCGGACTTCTTCGATCCACCGTTCCTCGTGATCGGTGGATCCGAGGCGGCGGCAGCCGCGGTCCGCGAGCTGTTCGGTTTCGTCACCTGCCCGGTCCACGTCGTGGCGATCAGATCCGCCGAGAGCGTCAAGTACGCCTCCAACGCCTTCCACGCCCTCAAGGTCGCCTTCACCAACGAGCTGGCACGGCTGTTCCGGCTGTTGTCGGTCGATTCGCGGGAGGTCATGGCGGTCTTCGTCGAGGACCGCCAGCTCAACATCTCCCCGGCCTACCTGCGGCCCGGATTCGCCTTCGGCGGGTCGTGCCTGCCCAAGGACGTCCGGAGCCTGCTCCACCTCGCCCGGATGAACACCGTCGACATGCCCGTCCTCGGTGGTGCGATGGCGTCCAACGACATCCTCGTCCGCGATCTGGCGGACCGGATCCTCCAGGCCGTCGACGAGACCGGCGGGGGCAACCGGCGGGTCGCGCTGCTCGGTCTCGCCTTCAAGCACCAGACCGACGATCTGCGGGAGAGTCCGAACGTGGAGCTCGCCGAGATCCTCATCGGCAAGGGGCTCGAGGTGCGCATCCACGATCCGGTCGTCGCGCCGGCGAAGTTGTCCGGTGCCAACCTCCAGTACGTGCAGGCGAAACTGCCGCACCTGCAGAAGGTGCTGCACGACGATCCCGCCGAGGCCCTTCTCGGGGCGCACGTCGCGGTGGTGTCCTGCGCGCAACCGCAGGTGGTGGCTGCGGTGCTGGATGCGGCGCCACCGGTCGTGCTCGACGTCGACGGCAGGCTGGCCCCACTCGAACGCCTCGCCGGCTACCAGGGGGTGGGCTGGTGAGGGCGCGGCGGGGTCCGCGGGGGCGACACGTCTGCATCGTGGTGCAGAACCTCTCGGTGCCGTTCGATCGCCGGGTCTGGAACGAGTGTCGTGCGCTGCGGTCCGCCGGGTACGAGGTCTCCGCAATCTGCCCGAAGGGGGACGGCGAGCAGGCCTACCGGCAGCTCGAGGGCGTTCACATCCACCGGTACCGGCCCTTCCCCCCGATCACCCGGCAGGCGCTGTTCCTGGCGGAGTACGCCTGGTCGATCCTCGCCACCTTCGCGCTGTTGGTGCGGGTGTGGCGCCGGCAGCCGTTCGCGGTCGTCCAGGTGTGCAACCCGCCCGACGTCCTCTTCGCCGCCGTGCTCCCCTTCCAGGTCCTGTTCGGCGTGCGGCTCGTCTTCGACCAGCACGACCTCTGTCCGGAGCTGTACCTCTCCCGCTTCGCACGTCCGGCCTCCCTTCCCCACCGGGCGCTGTTGCTCGCCGAGCGCCTCACCTACCGCGTGGCGACGCACGTGATCGCCACGAATGAGTCCTACCGGCGGGTCGCGATCGAGCGCGGCCGCAAGAGGACCGCCGACGTCACCGTCGTGAGGACCGGACCCGACCCGACGACGCTCCGCCGCGGGGAGCCGGACCCCTCGCTGCGCCGCGGGCATCGGTACCTGCTCGTCTACATCGGCGTGATGGGGCCCCAGGACGGCGTGGACATCGCGATCCGGGCGTTGCACCACATCGTCGACGTGCACGGCCGCACGGATGTGGCACTCACCCTCATCGGCGACGGGGACGCCGGCCCCGAGCTGCGCCGGCTCGCCGCAGACCTCCGGCTGGGCGAGCACGTGGAGTTCACCGGGCGAGCACCCGACGAGCTGGTGGCCCGGGTGATGTCCACGGCCGACGTCGGGCTCTCCCCGGACCCGAAGAACCCGCTCAACGACGTCTCGACGATGAACAAGACGATGGAGTACATGGCCTTCGGCCTTCCCGTGGTCGCGTTCGACCTCGTGGAGACGCGGGTGTCGGCCCAGGAGGCCGCGGTGTACGCACCGCCGAACCAGGTGCCGGACTACGCCGCCGCGATCCTCGAACTGCTGTCGGACGACGTGCGCCGCAAGGAGATGGGGTCGCTCGGCCGCCGGCGCGTGGAGGAAGTCCTCGCGTGGTCCAACCAGGTCCCGGGGTACGT
Source organism: Pseudonocardia oceanicola (assembly GCF_047200735.1). Taxonomy (NCBI): domain Bacteria; kingdom Bacillati; phylum Actinomycetota; class Actinomycetes; order Pseudonocardiales; family Pseudonocardiaceae; genus Pseudonocardia; species Pseudonocardia oceanicola. The sequence continues at coordinate 88,058 of NZ_JBJZON010000021.1, read as the reverse complement.
CGCCGTGTACGACCGGCTCACCGGCCGCTGAAGGAGCCAGGCAACCTCATGTGTGGGATCGCAGGCACCTACCACTGGCCCGACGGCGGCCCGCTCACCACGCGGCTCACGGCGGCCGTCGCGCACCGCGGTCCGGACGGGACCGGGCAGTACGCCCAGGTCGCCGGCGCCGGCGAGGTCCACCTGGGTCATCGGAGGCTCTCGATCGTCGACCTCTCGCCGTCCGGGGCGCAGCCGATGGTGTCCGACGGGCTGGCCCTGACCTACAACGGCGAGCTCTACAACGCATCCGAGCTGCGAGCCGAACTGCAGTCGGCGGGCGTGTCCTTCCGGGGTACCTCCGACACCGAGGTGGTTCTGGAGGCGTGGCGCCGGTGGGGTCTCGCCTGCCTGCCGCGGCTGCGGGGCATGTTCGCCTTCGGGATCTTCGACGAGCGCACCGGGGAGCTCGTGCTCGTCCGGGACCAGCTGGGGATCAAGCCGCTGTTCCTGGTCCGGCGCAACGGTGGGCTGGTCTTCGCCTCCGAGCTCAAGGCCCTCGCCGGTGCACTGGGCGGCACGCTGCACGTCGACGAGACCGCCCTGGTGGCCTCGCTCCTCTACTATTGGGTGCCCGACAGCCGCTGCGTGTACCGCGAGGCGGAGAAGCTCGCGCCCGGGACGTGGCTGCGCTGCCGCCCGGACGGCAGCGTCGAGCGAGGACGCTACTGGTCGATCCGGGAGGCCGCCGAGCGCGCGGAAGGGGCCGGGCCGCTCGACCTGGCTGCGGTGGTCGAGGACTCCACGCGCCGACACCTGGTCGCCGACGTGCCGGTGGCGACGTTCCTCTCCGGGGGCCTCGACTCCAGCTACCTGACCGCCCTCGCGGCGAAGCACCGACCGGGGATCTCGGCGTACACGATCGGGTTCCGGGCCGCCGACGCGAAGTTCGAGGCGATGCCCGACGACCTGCGACACGCACGACAGGTCGCGGCCCGCTTCGGCGTGGACCTGCACGAGATCGAGATCGCCCCACAGGTCCTGGACATGCTCCCGCGGATGGTCGAGCACCTGGACGAGCCGATCGGCGACCCGGCGGCGATCAACACGTACCTGATCTGCATGGCGGCCCGCGAGGCCGGCGTCAAGGTGATGCTCTCCGGGATGGGTGCCGACGAGCTGTTCGCGGGCTACCGCAAGCACGTCGCGAACGTGCTCGCCGTGCGCTACCAGCGCGTTCCCGAGGCACTCCGGAGGCCGGCGCGAGCGGCCGTCGACCGGCTCCCGGTGGCGAGCGCGAGCCGGGGGTACCGCTCGGTGCGGTTCGCCAAGCGCTTCCTGTCCTTCGCCGACCTGCCGGAGGAGAGCGCCTTCCGGCGCAGCTACACGATGTACGACCGGCTCGAGCTGCTCGATCTGGTCAGTCCCGACCTCGCCGGCGCGGTCGACACCGTGCTCGCCGAGCACGCCGACACCTACGCCGACCAAGGACTGCGCGATCACGTGAACCGCATGTGCCTGGCGGACTCCCGGCTGTTCCTGCCGGGACTCAACCTCGCCTACACCGACCGCGCCAGCATGGCCGCGTCGACGGAGGTCCGGGTCCCGTTCGTCGACGTCGAGGTGGTGGAGGCGGCGTTCCGGCTCCCCGGCCCACGCAAGATCGTCGGTCGGAGCGGGAAGGTGGCTCTCAAACAGGCCGCGCTGTCGATCCTGCCGCCCGAGATCGTGCATCGCCCGAAGGGCCTGTTCAGCGCTCCGCTGCGGGCCTGGATGAGCCGCGACCTCGCGCCGCTCGTCCGCGAGGTGGTCGACGACGGCGTGCTGGTCTCGTCGGGTCTCCTCCGGCGGGAGGCGCTCCAGCGGCTCGTCGCCGAGGACGCGGCCGGCCAGCAGGACCGGGCGAAGCACCTGTGGCACGTGCTGACGCTCGAGCACTGGTACCGCAACGCGACGGCGTCCGGCGCACGCGACGTTCGAGCCGCATGAGTGGGGAGTTCATGAAGCAGGTCGTCCAGAACTACAGGACCGGGGAGCTGACGCTGCTCGAGGTCCCGGCGCCGGCGTGCAAACCGGGCGGCGTGCTGGTGCGCACGCGCTGGTCGCTGATCTCGACCGGCACGGAGCTGATGAAGGTCGGCGAGGCGGGGATGTCCCTGGTGGCGAAGGCCCGGGCGCGGCCGGACCAGGTGGCGAAGGTCGTGCAGAGCGTCGGTACGGCCGGCCTGTCGGCGACCTACCGCAAGGTGACCACGAAACTCGACTCCTACACTCCGCTCGGCTACTCGCTCGCCGGGGTCGTCGAGGAGGTCGGCGAGGGAGTGCACGACGTGGCGATCGGTGACGTGGTGGCCTGTGCCGGCAACGAGCACGCGCTGCACGCCGAGCTCAACTGGGTGCCGCAGAACCTCTACGTCCGGGTCCCGCCGGGCGTCGCCCCGCAGCACGCCGCCTTCGGCACGGTCGGCGCGATCGCCATGCAGGGCGTGCGGCGGGGTGAGCCGCAGCTCGGTGACGTCGCCCTGGTCGTCGGGCTCGGACTCATCGGGCAGCTCGTGGTCCAGCTGCTGGTGGCCGCCGGCGCACGGGTCGTGGGGGTCGACCCCGACGACGAGCGCTGCAAGCTGGCCGAGCGGCTCGGCGCCCTCACCTGCAGCCATCCGGCGTCGGGGGTGGTGGACGCCGCCGTCGCCGACCTGACGGGCGGGCACGGCGTGGATCAGGTCTACCTGGCCGCGGGCGGGACCAGCAACGAGCCCGTCGAGCTGGCCGCGAAGTTGAGCCGCGACCGGGGGCGCGTCGTCGACATCGGCAAGTGCCGGCTCGACCTGCCGTGGAACGCCTACTACGAGAAGGAGCTCGACGTCCGGTTCTCGCGCTCCTACGGGCCGGGCCGCTACGACCCGTCCTACGAGCTGGAGGGGCGGGACTACCCGATCGGGTACGTGCGGTGGACCGAGCGGCGCAACCTCGAGTGCTTCCTCGACCTGCTCGGCAGGGAACGGATCGACGTGGGGCCGCTGATCTCGCACGTCGCAGACCTCGACTCGGCCACCGAGACCTACGAGCGGCTGCACTCGGGCGACCTGAAGGCGGTCGCGGTGCTCTTCCGTTACGGCGACTCTGCGCCGAACATGCCGCCGCCGGCGGCATCGGTGGCCCTCCCCGTCACGGCCGTGCGACCGGCACCGGCGCTTCCCTCGGGACGCGCCGTGCGGGTGGGGTTCATCGGGGCGGGCAACTACGCCTCGTCGATGCTGCTGCCGCACCTGACCGGCCGGGAGGACGTCGAGCTCCGGCACGTCGTCACGACCTCGGCGCTGTCCGGTGCCAACGCGCGACGCCGGTTCGGATTCGCAGGTGCCTCCACGGACGTCGACGCCGTGCTCGGCGATCCGTCGATCGACGCGGTGTTCGTCGTGACACGGCACAGCTCGCACGCCGACCTCACCCGTCGGGCTCTGCTCGCGGGCAAGGCCGTGTTCGTCGAGAAGCCGCTGGCGCTGAGCGAGGCGGAGCTGGCAGCGGTGATCGACGCGGTCGAGGAGTCGGGCAACGACCGGCTGCAGATCGGCTTCAACCGCAGGTTCGCCCCGTTGCTGCGCGAGGCCGTGGCGCGCTTCGGCCGGAGGACCGGGCCGGCCACCGTCCGCTACCTCGTGAACGCCGGGACGCTCGAGCCGAACAGCTGGTACCTGAGGGCGGACCGGGAGGGCTCCCGATTCGCGGGGGAGGGCGGGCACTTCGTCGACACCGTGAGCTGGCTGGTCGGCGCGGACCCCGAGGCGGTCTTCGCCGTGGCCACCCGGGGGCAGGCCGACGTGCAGGTCTCCCTCTCCTACGGGGACGGCTCGACGGCGACGATCACCTACGCGACGACGGGTTCTCCGCGGTTCCCGAAGGAGACCCTCGAGATGCTCGCGGACGGGAAGGTCCTGCGGTTCGACGACTTCGCGCGCGCCGCGGTGCACGGACGTCGGCAGTGGCGCAGTCCCCGGCTTCCTCGTGGGCGCGACAAGGGACAGCGAGCACAGCTCGACGCCTTCCTCGACGCCGTACGGTCCGGTCGGCCGATGCCCGTCGACCTCCGATCGCTCGTGGCGACGACCACGGCGACCCTGAGCGTCCAGACCAGCCTGGGCAGCGGCGTCCCCGTCCGGCTGGGCGGTGCCACGCCGTGACGAGCGCCGGGTGGTACCTGCGGCGTCTGTCCCAGATGGGACCGGCCGAGGTCGCGGGGCGGATCGGCACCGCGGCGCGCGTTCACCGTTGGCGCACAGGGCATCGGGTGCTCGGCGCGGACACCGAGGCGTGGTTGCCGGATCGGCGGTTCACCGCCGTGCTGCCCCGCGACGTGCCGGTACCGCGGGCGGCCGTGCAGCGTCTGCTCGCGACGGCGGAGCGGCTGATGGACGGACACGCCGAGTACTTCGGGATCGCCCGCTCCGACCTGGCCGCCCCGGACTGGTCCTACGACCCGAAGACCGGGCGACGGGCGCCGGCCGACGCGTACGCCTTCGACATCCCGTACCGGGACGAGGGAGCGGTCGGCGACATCAAACAGATCTGGGAGCCCTCGCGCCACCAGCATCTCACCGTGCTCGCCGCGGCCTACGCGCTCAGCCGCGACGACCGCTACGCCCACCGGGTGGCCGATCATCTGAAGTCGTGGTGGGCCGCGAATCCACCGCTCCGCGGCGTGCACTGGATCAGCGGCATCGAACTGGGGATCCGGTTGCTGTCGTGGGTGTGGGTGCGGCGACTGCTCGACGGGTGGCCCGGCGCTCCCGGGCTCTTCGAGGACGATCCCGTTGCCCTGCAGCAGATCTGGCACCACCAGCGCTGGCTCGCGGCGTTCCCCAGCCGTGGTTCCTCGGCCAACAACCACGTCGTCGCCGAAGCGGCGGGTCGGCTCGCAGCGGCGTGCGCGTTCCCCTGGTTCCCCGAGAGCGAGCGATGGCGCGTGGACGCGCTGCGGCTGCTCGACGAGGAGCTCGACCGCAACACCTTCCCCTCCGGCCTGAACCGGGAGCTGGCGAGCGAGTACCACGGGCTGGTCCTGGAGCTCGGTCTGGCCGCCGCGATCGAGGCCGAGGCAGCAGGCGTGGCGGTGCCGGCGTCGACGTGGCTGGTCCTGCAGCGGATGACCGATGCGCTCGCCGCCGTCGTCGACGCACGAGGCCGTCCACCTCGGCAGGGCGACGCCGACGACGGCCATGGTCTCGTGCTCGACGGGCAGGGCACCGACCGATGGGGCTCGCTGCTGTCCACCGGTGAGGTGGTGTTCGGCAGGATCGACTGGTGGCCGGGAGCCGGGGACGGCGACGTCCGCACGGCCCTGCTGAGCGCACTCACCGGCCCCCGCCGGCCCGTGGCGGGCCGTCCCCCACAGCGGCCGGGTCACTTCGCCGACGCCGGCCTCACGATCCTGCGGGCAGGCAGGGGCGAGGACGAGATCTGGTGTCGCTGCGACGGCGGACCGCACGGGTTCCTCTCCATCGCGGCCCACGCACATGCCGACGCGCTGTCGGTGGAGGTCCGGTACGGCGGCGTGGACGTGTTCGCCGATCCCGGTACCTACTGCTACCACGGTGAGCCGGAGTGGCGGTCGTACTTCCGGTCCACGCTCGGGCACAACACCCTCGAGTTGGACGGCCGTGACCAGTCCGTCTCGGGAGGCCCCTTCCTCTGGACCCACCACGCCCGCAGTCGGGTGCTCGTTGCCCACTGCGGCCCGGCCGGGGCCCCCCGATGGGTGGGCGAGCACAGCGGCTACAGCCGGCGCGGCCGTTCCGTGGTGCACCGTCGGTCGGTCGAACTCGACGCCGCCGAACGGGAGCTGCGGATCGTCGACGACGTCGTCAGTGGTGGCACCCACGGGGTGCGGTTGGCGTTCCACCTGGGCCCCGAGATCCAGGTCGAGCTCGTCGAACGCCGTGCGCAGCTGCGGTGGCGCCGCGAGGGCAGCGTCTGCGAGGCGGAACTCGAACTCCCGCAGCAGCTGGCCTGGAGCGCACACCGCGGCGAGACCGAACCCCCTCTGGGTTGGTACTCGCCCTCCTTCGGACGCAAGGAGCCGTCCGTGACGCTCGTCGGCCGCGGCGGGCCGGGCGAGACCCCGGGGGAGCTGCGGACGCGCCTGCGGTTCGGCTCCTCGGGCAGGGGGCCGAGGTGATCGACCGGGGCGATCGGCCGCTCGGCGAAACACGGACAGATCGCCCAGACGAGTCCGGCGACGCCGTTAACGAAGCCGGAATGCCGGACGAACGACCCGACGTCCGACCCGTTCCCCCGCCGGCGGCGCGTCGTCTCCGGGCACGGTGGGGGAGGCCTCGAGGAGTGGAAGCCACGATGGCGTGGACCGTGGATGTGCAGCTTCCGGCTCACGGCGGACGCGGCTCCGCGACGGTCGCGACGACGTCGGGTCCGGCGGGGGCGGCATGAAGGTCCTCGTCGCCCACAACTTCTACATCTCCCGCGAACCATCCGGTGAGAACAGCGCGGTCAGGCGCGACGTCGATCTCCTGCGGCGGCACGGGCACGACGTCGTGGAGTTCACGAGGTCGTCGGACGACATCACGCCGGGGGCGCTGCTCGCGGTGAACTTCGGCGTGCGGGCGAGGCGCCCCCGGAAGGATCTCGCCCGGGTCCTCGACGCCGGCTGGGTCCCCGACGTGGTGCACGTGCACAACCTCTTCCCGCTGCTCACGACGAGCGTGCTCGACGAGGCCGTCACGCGCGGGATACCGACCGTGCAGACGATCCACAACTACCGCAGGACCTGCGCTGCCGGCACGCACTACCGCAACGAGAGGTTCTGTGAGGAGTGCACCTCGGCGGTCCTGCCGTGGCCGGCGGTTGCGCACGGTTGTTACCGAGGCTCTCGCCTCCAGTCGATCCCCGTGGCCGTCAACCAGGTGATCGACCGCAGGTTGTGGGCCCAGCTGGACGCGCACGTCGTCCTCACCCGGTTCGTCGCGGATCGCATGATCGCGCTGGGGGCCGACCCCGCCTCCGTCGTGGTCCGACCGACCAGCACCTCGGATCCGGGCACGCCGGACGAGCCGGGCCGCACCGTGCTCTTCATCGGCCGGCTCTCGCCGGAGAAGGGCATCCGCCTCCTGCTCGACGCGTGGATCCGCACGGCGGCTGCCCGCGACGTCGTCCTCGAGGTGATCGGCAACGGCCCCGACGCCGAGCACGTCGCAGGCCGTGCCGCGGCATCGGGAGGATCGATCGTGTACCACGGCGAGCGGCCCGCGGACTTCGTCTCCGAGCGGATCCGCGCCTGCGCGCTGGTCGCCGTGCCGTCGCTCTGGTACGAGGGTCTCCCGACGGTGGTCGCGGAGGCCTTCGCGCACGGCCGCCCGGTCCTGGCGTGCGACACGCCCAACGCCCGGTCGTTCATCGCCGACGGCGGTTGGCTGTGCGCGCCCACTGTGGACGGGTTGGGCTCCGCACTGGATGCGCGGCTCGCCAACCGTCACGAACTCCTGCGGGCTGCGGCGGATGCGCGCGAGCACTATCTCCGGCACATGACTCCGAGCACGAGCTACGCCCGTCTCCTCGCTGCCTACGAGGCCGCGAGGATCCGTCGGATCGGTCGTCCGACCGGCAATCACAATCCTCGGCACAGCGCTGGTGCGCGGTGACCGATCCAGAGGTGAAGGCCGAACGGCTCTTCTCCGGTTACGCAGGGGGTCCGGCATCCATGGTCAGGTCAGACGAGGCGAGTGCCGTGGGCGGGAAGTCGCGGGGCACGGACGAGCTCGGGCAGGAGCCGACGGTGTTCGGGGCGGTTCGCCGACACTGGCCGATGGTCGTGGTGGTCACTCTGATCACGATGGCGGTCGCCGTGGGCTACACACTCGTCGTCCCGGAGTTGTATCGGGCCCGGGGGAGCGTGACGGTGCCGCTGCCGGTGTCGACGCCGAGCGAGGAGGCCGACCAGTACCTGGACAGCCAGGTGTTGCTGCTGCGTTCGCGAGAGGTCGCGGAGCAGGCCACCCGCATCGCCAACGACGGCCTCCGCGATGACGTCTTCGTCGTCGACGACTTCATCGGCGACCGCAGCTCGTTCGAGATCACCCCTCCGGAGGGGGCCAACCCCGGCAGCTTCGGATCCACCACGGTCGCCGTGGCCTTCACCTGGCCTGACGCCCGGGCAGCCCAGGTCGGTGCGAACTCGGCTCTGCAGGCCTTCAACGAAGTGCGGTCCGCGGCGATCCTCGCCGACGCCGAGGCGAGAGCCGCCGGGATCGAGCGGGCGATCAGGGACCCGCGAACCCGGCAGCAGTACGGCGCGCTGGAGAACCAGCGGACGGAAGCCCTGGTCGCCGGCCAGGTCGACCTCGCGCGGCAACCGACGGTCGCGTGGGCCGGCACGCCCGAGGTGCCCGTCAACGCCAACTCGAGGAACGCGGCCATCATCGGGCTGGTGCTCGGGCTCGTCCTCGGCGCCGCGCTCGCCTACGTCTGGGCGGTGCGCCGCAAGCGCTTCGACGACCGAGCCGGGCCGGGCGCGCTCTACGGCGCCCCGTTGATCGGTGAGGTTCCCGCCCTCGACATCGGGAAGGCGCAGCCCGACGGATCCGCTCCGGTCGGTGTGCCGGTGATGGTCCGCGGTGAGCCCAGAGTCGCCGGCCAGGCTGTCAAGTTCGCTGCAGGGACGCTCGAACGGATCCGCGCCACCCGGGCGCGAGCGCAGGTCCTCGCCGTCGTCTCCCCGCGGCCGAACCCGGGACGCAGCGTTCTCGTGGCCGACCTCGCCCTCGCCCTCGCCGCCGGCGGCACGCGCGTCCTGGTCGTGGACGCGGGTGCCGACGGCGTCCTGACCGGGTTGCTCCTTCCCGGCGACGACCCGGCGGACGGGTGGGCCCAGCTGGTCGCGGGCCAGGGTGCCGCAGTCGATCGCCTCCGGCCCAGTCCCTGGAACGAGGCGGTGACCGTCCTCGGAGCCGGTCCTTCGACGGCGCCCTCGATCACGGGCGCCGCCTACGCGAAGGCGGCGAAGAGCCTCCTGGCCGAGGTCGCGGAGGGATTCGACGTCGTCCTGGTCGACAGCCCGCCGGTGCTGGAGGTGGCCGAGGCCGGCGAGCTGGCCGGTGCCTGCGACGGAATCGTCGTCGTGGTCGGCGAGCAGGACCTGGTGCGGGACCACGTCGACGTCGTGGACCGTCTCCACCTGATCGACCCGGAGGTCCTGGGCTACGTCTTCCACCGGACCGCGAAGCAGTCACCGCTCGCATCGGTCCGGACCGTCGTCGGCCGCCTGGCCCCGGGGAGGCCATCGGCCGACGGCGATCAGGATGCGCAGTCCGCGGTGCACGAGGATCCGCGACGGCGGACCGGCGGCGGTGCGGCGTCCTTCCCGGTGCCCCAGCCGCGTCGGTAGGGCCTCCCGGTGTCCGCTCGACTGCCCACCTCCGACAGGGAAGGCGGCTCGTTCCTGCCCGACAGCACTCGGGGACCCGGCCGGCTCCTCGACCTCTACGGTCGGCTGCTGGGGCCCCTCCTCGCCGGGTACCTGCTGTTCGACAGGGCGTTCGCCTATCTCCATCCTCCCGGGACACCGTTCTACATCGGGGAGATCGTGCTCGGTGCCGGCGTCCTCGGCGTACTCGGCGCGACCGGATACCTGCGCATCCCGATGAGGGACGAACCGCTTCTGGCGCTGCTCACGGTCTTCGTCCTCTGGGGGTTCGTGCGGGCGGTGCCCGGCATGGCCGAGTACGGGATGGACGCCATCCGCGACTCCGCGCTCTGGTACTACTGCCTGTTCGCCTTCCTCGGCGTGGCCGCGCTCGCCCGGTCGCCCGACCTCCCCGACCGGCTGGTCGTCCAGCTCAGGAGGCTGGCGCCGTGGCTGCTCCTGTGGCTTCCCGCGGCTCTGCTGCTCGGGCCCGCAGCGGAGAAGGCCCCCTACGTCCCCTTCAGCACCGTCTCCGTGCTGTCACACAAGCCGGGCAACGCGGCAATAGCCGCGCTCCTGGTGCTCGGGTTTCTGTGGTTGATTCGCGACGACCGGAGTTCCACCCGCCGGATGGCCTGGAGCGTGCTCGCCCTCACGGTCATCCTGCTCTCCGCCACCCAGAACCGGGGTGGCCTGCTGGGCGTCGCAGCAGGCGCCACGATCGGCCTGCTCTTCCTCAAGGACCGGCTGCGGCTCGGGATCCAGGCCGTGCTCCTCATCTCCGTGACGGTCGGATTCGTCAGCTTCCTCCGGATCGACATCCCGCTGGCCGGCATCCAGGGGCGCACGTTCTCCGTGTCGCAGTTGGTCGACAACATCGGCAGCCTCGGCGGCGGTGACGCGGAGGGCAACCTGGACGGCACGGTCGAGGGCCGCGAGCAGCTGTGGTCGAAGATCATCGCCAAGCAGGTGGGCGAGGGCCACCTCATCGACGGCTCCGGGTTCGGTCAGAACCTGGCCTCGGAGGTCGGGGTGTACGACGCCGGGAAGGAGTCGCTGCGGAGTCCCCACAACTCGCACTTGCACATCCTCGCCCGGATGGGTGTCGTGGGCTTCTCGCTGTGGGTGGTGCTCTGGGCCGCGTGGTACTGGCGTCTCGTCAGCGGGGCACGGCGGCTCGGCCGGCAGGCGCTGCACGCGCGGAGGCAGTTCGCGGTGCTGTGCCTGGTCGTCGTCACCGCGATCCTGATCTCCTCGATCTTCGACCCTCAGCTCGAGGGACCCCAGATCGCGGTTCTGCTGTGGACGGCGTTCGGACTCGGCGTGGGAGTGACGACCAAGCGGGCGTGGCTCGACGGGGGTGCCCCCGTGTCGCGTTCGCCGGACGGGACACAGCCGGCGCAAGGGAGACGGTGAGATGGCCGGTGCGGTGTCGGCCCGACGGATGTCCCTCGGAGCCGTCGTCGCACTGCTCGTCCTCGTCGTCGTGTCGGTCCTGCAGTGGCAGCAGCGACCCGTTCCCCGCGCGCCCGTCCCGCCGGCCGGTCTGACGGGCGCCGTCGGACCCGTTCCCCGCTCGTGCAGCGGAGTGTCGATCACGACGGCCGACGACGTGCAGCAGGCGATCGACGCGCACCCGCCAGGGACGACGTTCTGCCTGGCAGCCGGCACGTACCGCCTGGAGTCGCCGGTGGTGCCTCGCGACGGCGACGTGCTCATCGGTCTCCAGGGGGCGACGCTGAGCGGTTCCAAGCCGCTGACCGGCTGGCGACGCAGCGGGGACGTCTGGTCCACCACCGGCTTCCTGCCGCGCGCCCCGAGCGACGCCGGGGAGTGTCTCGACGACGCGCCCACCTGCACCGATGCCGAGGACGTCTTCCTGGACAAGCAACGCCTACGAAGGGTCACCTCGCTCTCCCAGGTCACCCCGGGCAGTGTGTACGCCGACTACGGCTCCAACACCCTCACGATCGGCGACGATCCTGGGGCACACCTCGTCGAGCAGGCAGTGGCGGAGAGCCTCATCCGCTCGACGGCCGACGATGTCACCGTTGCCAACCTCGTCGTCGAGCACGCGGCGAACCCGGCCCAGGTCGGCGCGATCGAAAGTCGCCAGATACTCCCCTACGTAGCCGGCGTCGCAGGCTCCGGGTGGCGCTTGCTGAACAACGAGGTGCGCCTCAACCACGGTGTCGGCGTGGGAGTCGGCAGTGCTGCGACGGTCACCGGCAACGTGATTCATCATCAGGGCCAGTTGGGCTTCGGGGCGTGGGGCTCGGATTCGTCGATCACCGACAACGAGATCGCCTACAACGGAGAAGCAGGCTACTCGGCCGAGTGGGAGGCCGGCGGCGGCAAGAGCTGGATGACCGAGAACCAGACCGTCGCCCACAACTACGTCCACGACAACATGGGGCCCGGCCTGTGGTCGGACGGCGGGAACATGGACACCGTCTACGAGTTCAACAGAGTCGCGGACAACTGGCACGCCGGCATCCAGTACGAGATCAGCTACGACGCGGTGATCAGGTACAACGACATCATCGGGAACGGGCGGGTGCACAAGGGCTGGGCGTGGGACGCGGGTATCCAGATCCAGTCCTCGGGCGGGATCCGGAGTATCGAGATCGCCCAGAACACGGTCACGGGGAACGCCAACGGGATCAGCCTCATCGACAGCGGCAACCGCGAGCTCGAGGAGCCCGCGCCGCACGGCCCCCACGTCGTCCGGAACGTACGGGTGCACGACAACACCGTCACGCTCTACCGCGGTCAGATGACCGGTGCGGTCGAGGACACCGGAAACCCGGGCATCTTCGCGGCGAACGGCAATCGCTTCGACAACAACACCTACTTCCTCAGCTCCCTGACCGAGCCGCAGTTCCGCTGGGCCGGGAGCGAGCTCGACTGGAGCCGGTGGCAGACAGCCTGGGGGCGCGACCTCAACGGGCAGGCGGAGCTGGTGGAGGACCCACGTCCACGGTCGAGCGGCGGGTGAGGGTCCGGAGTCTCGTCGATACTGCGGCCTGCCCGCCGGCAGGGGGCAGCAGCGCCGGCGACAGTTGGGCGAGCACCTCCGTGACACGGCGTGCGGCCTGCTCCGTACGCTCGGTGAGCGTTGCCCGGACCTCGTGCTGCCGGTCTTCGAGTTCCGCGATCTGCTCGAACAACCGGTCGACCTCGAAACCTCTCACCGGCTGGCAGAATTCGGCGAATCCCATGTCCGCCATGAGCGCGTCGTTCTTGCCGGCGTAGCTGAGCGAAATGGTGGGCGTCGCCACGGCGAGCGCGGACAGCACGTTGTGGTAGCGGGTGGCCACGACGAGATCCATCCTGCCCATCTGCCCCATCAGCGTCTCCAGATCACTCGTGGCGCCGGCGTGCAGTTTGGCGGGATCCACGCCGTCGGGCCTGGTGGCGACCTCGGCGAGGATCTCGGCAACGACCACCTCGTCGGCCTCGTCGCCGGTGAAGAGCCGTACCTCCCGTCCCTCGCGGAGCAGTCGACGCACGACCTCGGTGATCCGCTGCAGATACCGTGCCCGGATCTCCTGTGCATCTGCGCGGTCGTCGTTGCTGCCGCTGTAGTCCATCACGCCGACGCCGACGCCGCCCCCGTACCGCGCTCCAGCCGTGGGCAGGTCGAGGGCGAACGCGAGGTCGGGGTGCACGGGGTCCTCGGCCGTGTCCACACCCATGTGCGCGAGAGCGTCGCGGGACAGTTCGTCGCGGTAGGAGCGGAAGTGGGCGAGCCGGGCGGACCAGACGATCAGTCGCCGGGTGGCGCCGCGCCGGATCTCGTCGGCGCCGACCCCGACGAGCGCGATCCTCGTGCCCAGCAGTCGTCCGGTGGCGCACAGGAGGAACAAGGAGTAGGGGAAACCCCACGGCCGCAGTGGCAGGGTCGCCTCGAGCACACCCATCCCGGGCACGATCACCAGGTCGTGGCGGCGGACCCACGCAGCGGTCCGGAAGGCGTCGACCACCTTGCCGAGTGCCTTGAGTGCGATCGCCCGAGGGCCGGCCGCGGTCCGATACTCCCCCTCGAACCAGTTCATACGCGTAGCAGGGACCCCGTAGCGCTCGGCCACCCGATCGGGACCCGCGCAGAGGGCACCCAGGCGCGCGTCCGGATGCGCGGACCGGACATGGGCCAGAACCGCCGCCATCGACCCGTCGTTGCCGAGGTTGCCCGAGCCCAGGAGGCCGAAGACCCCGACGGCGGGGGGACGTCCTCGGGATCGGCTCGGACGTCCCCTCATGCCGACCGCCGCTCCCGACCCGCCACGATCGAATCCACGGACGGCTCGGTGGGGTCGACGGACACCGGCGGACGATCCTCCATGCGCTGTGACGACCCCGGGAGGGCACGGCTGGCCATCCAGTGTGCGAGGTGGCCGTAGCAGCGCCGCCGTTCGGCAGGTGAGATCGGCGCCCGTCGAACGGCCGCGACGAATCCCCACACGTACTCCGCGAGAAGGCGGACCATCGGGTGCCGGAGCCGATCGGCACGGCGGGGATCCATGTTCGCACTGCGAGCACGCTTGGTCGGCCGCGCGCGCTCCGCCCGGTCGGGATGGTCGCGCCGGAAGAACAGCCGCTCCGGCACCTGGTGGAACTGCCCGTTCAGGGCGAGTTCGGCCATGAGGGTCCGGTCCGAGTGGTGGTAACTGCCGTTCAACGGGGTGCGCCGCAGCACCTCGGTGCGCATGACCCCGTAGAAGTCGTCGCCCCCGACGGTGAACAGCACGCTCCGGAACCGCTCGGCCGCAGACGGCGAGTCGGTCGTCAGGGAGTAGTCGACCGGCAGGACGACGTGGCCGTCGCCGTCGATGATGGCCTGCCACGCGTGGGCGAGCACGATCTCCGGCCGGTCGTCCAGGGCGTCGACGCAGCGCTCCAGGAGGGTCCGTGCGTAGAGGTCGTCGTGGGACGCCCACTTGAACAGTTCGCCCCTCGCCTCGTGCACCAGGAAGTTGTGGTTCGGGCAGGCTCCGATGTTCTGCGATTGCCGTACGTACCGGATTCGGGGGTCTCGGGCCGCATAGTCGCGGCACACCTCCTCCGTCCCGTCGGTCGAGGCGTTGTCCGAGATGATGAGCTCGTAGTCGCCGTAGGTCTGGCCGAGCAGCGCGTCGAGGGACTCGGCGAGGTACTTCTCCCCGTTGTAGACAGGAAGTCCGATGCTGAGCCGTGGCGCGGCGATCATGAGGTCTCCTCTCCTCGTGCTGTGCCCAGGGGCGGGGCGGAGCGGGTGGTGCGGGGCAGCGGGGGGCGGAGGTGCACCCGGTGTCCGGAGCGGAGCTGAACCCACCACACGACGGCGCCGATGAACGTGGCAGTGGCCACCCCCCACGCCGAACCTCGTGCGCCACCGAGGGCGGCCCCGACGAGACCTCCGGTCGCATAGGCGAGTGATGCCCAGGTCTGGGCCCGCAGGCTCAGGCGGGCCGCGCCGAGCGCCCGGACACCGGCGGCGGCACCTGCCGAGATGCTGGCGAACATGACCGACAAGGTGGCGGGGAGGATCAGCGCCGAGGCGGTCGGCCACACGTCCCCGAGCACGAACCTTCCCCAGGAATCCGGGAGCAGGAGCAGAAGCCCGAGTCCCCACAGGAGTGCCACACCCGCCTGCGCGCCGCCCAGGACCAGGCAGAAGAGCGGGAGACCGCGGGGCCGGCGTCTCACCACCCGGGACGCTTCGGGAACAGCGACGTTGCTCAGACCCATGAGTACGGCCATGAACGGGCCGAGCAGCAGCTCGGCCCCGCGGACGGTGCCCACCGCGGCCAGTCCGGCCAGCGCGCCCAGCCCGTACATCCGCAACTGGGATGCTCCGCTGATGCTGACGTTCTCGAGCATGTAGCGCACGCCGAGCTCGCGATGCTCGACCAGCCATCGCCACGTCCCACCCGGCCGGGGCATGACCCGGCTCTGCATCCACCCGCACAGCGCCGCAGCGCCGGCAGCGACTCCCCACGCGAGGACGAAGCCGAAGACGCTGGGCTCCCGGTCCGCCACGAGCAGCGCGGGGACGAGCGCCACACCCCAGACGAGATCGTTCGCGAAGGCGCTGCGGCCTCGGCCGGCGGCGAAGAAGGCGTAGCGCCAGCTGTCCTGGAGCATCAGCGCCGGCAGCACGAGCCCGAGTGCGACGAACGCGCTGCCCACCGTGCCGCCCAGCAGAGCGCCGACGAGGACACTCCCACCCCCCGCGACGGCGCCGAGGACGACGGCGCTGCCGGACACCTGCGCGACCGCCGCTCGCCAGGACATCCGCTCGACACCGCTGAACCGCACCAGGAGGGGGTCCGTGGCCAGCCCCCGACAGAGGTTGAGGACGACCCCGTAGGTCACCCACGCCAGACCGAAGGCCCCGAACTCCACCGCACCCAGCGAGCGCGCGACGACGATGCCGACGGCGAAGTTCGTGAGGCTCGAGACGGCCTGGTCGGCGAGCCCCCAGCTCAGACGACCGGCGACGGCCCGCCAGCCCCGGGTCGGCCCGCCTACGGGGGGGACCTGGTTCGCCGGACCGACCTCGACGTCGCCGCTACTCACGTCACCGTCCCCGTCATCGAGGTCCTGCTCCTGTCGGACTTCCTCGTCGGACTCCGGAGCGCTCCCGGCACCGGCAGGCCTGTGCTCGTGTCCACCTCGCAGGCCGTTACCGTCCGTCGTCGCGTTCGGGTCGAGCGCCGGGGTCGTGGCCGCCTCGGTCGGCCGCCCGACCGCCACGCGTCTCCTCGGGCGCCGGCTGATTCCTGCTCGCCACCACCCGGTCCACGGACACCGCCATGAGGAACACCGCCGCGATCGCGGTGAGGAACCCCCCGAGACAGTCGGACGGGTAATGCGCGTCCAGAGCGACCTGGGCAGCGGCCATGGCGCCGCCGCCGACGAACCCGAAGGCGAGCGCGACGACGATTCGGGAGCCCGGGCTCCGCACGCACAGAACATCTGCCACGAGCAGGCCGGCGACCAGCGCCACCGCGGTGGTGGCGGCCGTGTGGCCGCTCGGGAAGGCGAGGTTCCAGGGTTCGTGGATCGTCCGGGCGACCAGCGGCTTGGCGCCGGTCGTCACAGCGGCGACGACCCACGGAGCGATGCCGGCGACCAGCGCGATGCGGAGGCGGTTGACGGCGAGGCACACGACAGCCACGAGCGCGGTCTGGGCGAGCAGGGCCTCGGGGCTCCCGAGCCAGTCGACGACGAGCGCGCCCGGCTCGGGCTCCGACCAGACATCGGCCACCGCGGTTCGGACGAGGGAGTCGGCCCGGGTCGGCGTGCTCCCTCCCGCGAGCAGGAGCGCCATGGTGATCGCGGCGATCAGGGACGAGACGGCGACCGCGATCGCGAGAGCGTGTTCCCCCGGAAGTGCCGCGCGCCCGGCTGGTGCCGCTCCTGGCATGAGACCTCCTGCGACGGTCTCGGGTCCGGTCGTCCTCACCCTCCTGCGCCGGTCCGCACGAGGGCCCGTCGTGCGGGGCTCGGTCGCTCTCCGGCCCGTGTTACCTCGCGGTCGAGGCGCCCCACCGGTAACGGCGCGAGCACGGGTGGCGAACCGCCCTACGATCCGTCGGAGCGATCGGTGCAGCGCCGCAACGGGCCGGCAGACCCGCACCGGCGCGACCGGCTCGTCCGGCGTTCGCCGCCTCTGAACATCCCGGGGGGACCGTGTTCGACAGCCGAGAGGACCGACCGTCACCGGTGACGACCGCCCTCCTGCCTCCGGTGGAACCGTGCATCGGTGACGCGCCCGCGGAGGGGGAGCGACTGCACGGTGTGCACCGCGGCACGCGATCCCGGCGAAGGTCGCAGGAGGTCAACGAACGTCTCCACCGGGCCGTCCCCGGCGGCGCACACACCTATGCGAAGGGCGACGACCAGTACCCCGAGGGGCTGGCTCCCGTCATCTCGCACGGCCGGGGTGCCCACGTCTGGGACGTCGACGGCAACCGGTACATCGAGTACGGGTCCGGTCTGCGATCGGTCGTGCTGGGGCACGCCCACCCTCGCGTCGTCGGCGCGGTTCAGGCGCAGATCGGCAGGGGTACCAACTTCGTCAGGCCGAGCCTGGTCGAGGCCGAGGCGGCCGAGCGCTTCCTGGAGACCGTGCCGACCGCGGAGATGGTCAAGTTCGCCAAGAACGGGTCCGACGCCACGACAGCGGCCGTCCGTCTCGCCCGCGCGCACACGGGTCGCCCGATGGTGGCCGTGTGCCGGGACCAGCCGTTCTTCTCGACGGACGACTGGTTCATCGGCACGACGCCGATGCCCAGCGGTATTCCGCCCCAGGACACGCTCGCGTTCCCCTACGGCGACCTCGACGCGCTCGACGCGCTGCTCACGGAGCACGAGGGCGCCATCGCCTGCCTCGTCATGGAGGCGGCCACGGCCTTCGACCCGCCTGCCGACTACCTGCCCGGCGTGCGGGCGCTGGCGGACCGGCACGGGTGCCTGCTCGTCCTCGACGAGATGATCACCGGGTTCCGGTGGTCGCCGGCCGGTGCGCAGGGCCTGTACGGCGTCGTCCCCGACCTCTCGACCTTCGGCAAGGCCCTGGGCAACGGTTTCGCCGTGTCGGCGCTCGCCGGGCGCCGCGAGGTCATGGAGCGGGGCGGCCTCCGGCACGAGCACGAGCGGGTGTTCCTGCTGTCCACCACGCACGGGGCGGAGACCCACTCGCTGGCCGCGGCCATGGCCGTCATGGACGTCTTCGCCGAGGAGGACGTGATCGGCGAGCTGCACCGGCTCGGCGACCGGCTGCGTGCCGGCGTCTCGCAGGCTGCGACACGGGCGGGCGTGGGGGAGCACGTCGTCGTCCGTGGGCGCTCCAGCAACCTCGTCTTTGCGACGCTCGATGGAACCGGCCGTCCCTCGCAGGAGTACCGGACGCTGTTCCTGCGCGAACTCGTCCGCGGTGGCGTGCTCGGCCCGTCGTTCGTGGTCAGCGCCGCGCTGACGGACGAGGACGTCGACCGGACGATCGAGGTCGTCGCCGACGCCTGCGAGGTCTACCGTCTGGCCCTCGAAGCCGGGGACCCGCTCCGCTACACGGGAGGACGTCCGGTCAAGCCGGTCTTCCGACGGTTCGCCTGACCCGGCGCGGTCACCGCGCCGGGACGAGATCCTCCGCCACCACCCAGGTCCCGCCGTTCGCCTCGATCTCCGGCATCGCCCGGCGCACCTCGTCGAGCAGGTCCGGCACGAAGAGCACCACCGTGTCGGGCCGGGTCCCGACCAGGGCGGCCGGGTCGACGATCGGGATCGCGCTGCCCGGCATGCGACGCCCGCGCTTGGCGGGGGAGGCGTCCCCGATCACCTCGAGGAGCTCGGGCCCGATCCCGGCTCGGCAGAGCAGGGCAACGGCCCGTGACGCGGCGCTGTACCCGACCACGCGCCGACCCGCCGCGCGCTCCGCGCGCACGAAGGACGCGAGGGCCTCGGAGGTGGCCGCACAGTCCCGCTGCAACGCCTCCGCGGTGACTGCGTCGAGGACGCCCGCCTCGATCTCCTCGGCGAGGATCTGTCGAAGGCGGTCGTCCGGACGCCCGCCGCGGCGCGCGACCAGAAGGACCGTGCCGCCGTAGAGCGGGAAGCCGGCGGCTGTGACGGCCGCCAGCCCCATGGCCTGGAGCATCCCGATCAGGGCTGGGGTCGAGTAGTAGGCGTAGTGCCCGTGGCGCAGTGCGTTCCACTGCGCGCGCGAGAGGATCGTCGCGAGCGAGTGGTACTGGAAGGCGATCACGCCATCGGGTGTGAGCCGTTCGACCCGCTCCCGCAGCGCGGCCGCCTGGTCGCGCTCATGCATGAGACTGATGTTGTCCACGACGAGGTCGGCCTGCTCGTCGGGCGCGGCGGCCACGAGCCCGCGAGCGGTGAGCAGGGGGAGCCAATCACCGCCGTGCGGGCTGGTGTACTCCACGACGCGCGACCCCGGCTGCAGGAAGCCGGCGGCAGCCAGCGACCCGACGGCGTCCGCCGCCTGCCGCAGCAACGCCTCGGGTTCCTGGCCACGGGGTTCCTCCGGGACCGTCGGGTCCTCGACGAGCTGAGCGAGATGACAGCTCGCACACATCCACATCCGGAGCGGGTACAGTTCGTCGGGACCCGGCTCCGACGCAGCCGGGAAGAGGTCGCTGGCCGGTTGGCGACCGGCGTCGAGGACGACGGAACCCTGCTCGGAGCCGCAGAATCGGCAACGGATCATGTCGGAGCGTCCTTGAGGTCGGGGACGACGCCGCACTGCCACGGCGACCGGGCCAAGTGCTGCGCGCGGTAACCCTGGAGTCGCGACACGACGGGTGCGCGTTAGTACGTCGAGATCCTCGAGCGACGACGGTCGTGCGGGAGGACCACGCACGGCCCCTTCTGCTGACTCGTGTAACACCCCGTGCCCCGTCTCGGACAAGACGATCGAGGTCGTGAGACGGGAGAGGTATGCACGAGGACGCGCCCACGGTGGTGCTCGACGCCGTCGGGAGACGGAGCCGGAAGGGCCGCCGGGTCCTGATCGGCCTGCTCGTCACCGTCCTGGCGCTGATCCTGGCGGCCGCGGCGGCGATCTACATCCTCACGGAGAGCCTGGGCAACAACGTCGGCCGGGTGCCCGACGCCTTCGCCGGCATCCCCGCCGACGCCCGCCCGGCGACCACCGGGGGCACGACCTTCCTGCTGATCGGCACGGACACCCGCTCGCCCGAGCCGACCACCGGTACGGACGCCCCGGCCGGGGTGGACGCCGGTTCCCAGCGCAGCGACGTGATCATGCTGGCCCGGGTGGCCGGGGACGGCCGCACCGCCGCCGTCACCTCGATCCCGCGCGACAGCTGGGTCGACATCCCCGGCCGCGGGATGAACAAGATCAACGCTGCATACGCGTTCGGCGGGGCACCGCTGCTGATCCGGACGGTCGAGAACCTGACCGGGGTGCGCGTCGACCACTTCGGCGTGATCGACTTCGCGGGCTTCCGGGAGATGGTCGACTCGGTGGGCGGGATCGACGTGCGGGTCGCGGCGGCGACGAGCAACGCCGGCGTCGCCTTCCACGAGGGCCTCAACCACCTCGACGGGGCGCAGGCGCTGGCCTACGTGCGGCAGCGCCACGACCTGCCCGGCGGCGACCTCGACCGGGCCAAGCGCCAGCAGAACGCGATCAAGGCGGTGCTGGCGAAGGCCGGTGACGACCTGTCCGACCCGGTCGGCCTCTACAACCTGGTCGACGCGACCAGCCGGACCGTCAGCGTCGACGACACCCTGACCAACGGCGGCCTGCGCGACCTGGCGCTGGAGATGAAGGGGCTGCGGCCGGCCGGGGTCACGTTCACCAGCGCCCCGGTCGCAGGGCTCGGACGCGAGGGCGCCCAGTCCGTCGTCTACCTCGACGAGCAGGCCGGGACGCTGCTCTGGTCCGCCTTCCGCGCGGGGACGACGGCGCAGTACGTCGCCGCGCACCCGGGCGAGGCGCTGTCCGGTACGCCGAACTGAGCAGGAGGCGCCGACCCCCCATCGGCGCCTCCGCAGCTCAGCTCGCGGCGGGGACCAGGCCGAGCTGGATGAGCATCTCCATCTGGTCGAAGTAGAGGGTGTGGCCGACGATCACCTCGTTCTCGACGAGGTAGACGACGCAGAACGGCACGCGGACCGGCTTGCCGGTGGCCTCCACGACCTGGCCGTCCGGCGTCGGCATCGGGCCCGTGTGGGTGCCCTCGAACGTCCCTTCGATCAGCACCTGGCCGTCCTGGCCGAAGATCCTCCGCTCGGTGATCCGGTGGTCCGGGAAGCCCTCGTGGTAGCCCGTCCAGAACTGCCGGGCGCCGTCGTGCCCCTCCAGGTGCACCCCGCCGGGGGAGTCGAACACCGCCTTGGTCGAGTAGAGCGCCAGCCAGCCGTCGAGGTCCCGGTCGTTCCAGGTCGCGAACTCGTCCCGGATGAGCTGCAGGTCGTCCATCGTCGTCACCTCGTCCCGTGGGAAGACCCCCCGATCGGTCACGGAGGGGAAACCAGGGTGCTCCCCGCCGGCCGCGCCGTCGCTGCGCAGTTCTGCGTACGCGTAACGGCGTGCTCACCGCCCGCGAGTCCCGGGCCGGGAGAGGAGGCGTCGTGCTGGCGGACGTCACCGGGTTGATCGGCGTGCTGGTGTGGCCGGTGCTCGTGGTCTTCGTCGTCGTGCTGTTCCGGACGCCGCTGAGCCGGCTGCTGTCCGGCTCGCTGACGGTGAAGGGGCCGGGCGGGCTGGAGATCTCGGCGTCGAGCCGGCAGCAGGCCGCCACGGCGCTCGCTCGGGCCACCGCGGCCAAGGGCGCACCGCCGATGGGGCAGCAGGCCGCGCTCGATCGGGTCGACACCGCGGCGACGATGCTGAACGACGCCGGCGGCCGGGCACGCGTGCTCTGGGTCGACGACCACCCCAGCACCAACCGGGACGAGGTGGCGGCGCTGGAGGCGCTGGGCGTCGACGTCGAGCTGAGCTCCTCCACCGAGGACGCCCTGGAGCGGGTGGGCCGGAACCCGGCCTACGACGTCGTCGTCTCGGACATGGAGCGCCTGGAGCACCCGCAGGCCGGGTACGACCTGCTCCAGAAGCTGCGGGCGGCGGGCGTGCACACCCCGTTCGTCGTCTACGCGCGGTCGGGGCGGCCGGAACGCTTCGACGAGGCGGTGCGGCACGGGGCCGAGGGGTGGGCGGACACGCCCGAGCAGCTGATGGGGATGGTGCTCGCCGCCGTCCGTCGGGTGCGGGGCTGACCGGGTCCAGCGGGTGACGGGGGCGGCCTGCGCCGGCAGGTGCTGGCGCCCGGCCGGGGCGTCAGGAACGGTCGGCGATCCCCTCGACCGAGGTGCGGGGCAGCGGGACCACCGGGTGCGCGCGGTCCGACCGGCGCTCCGCCCGCAGGGTCCGCAGCATCCGGATGGTCTCGGCGACCGACGGGCGGGGGCCGGGCCGGTGCCAGGGCGCGGCCCGGACGTCCGGCACCTCGCGCACCGCCAGCCCCTCCGCGGCCGCGCGGGCGACGAGGAGCAGCTCGAACTCGGTCGCGTGGCGGGTCAGGTCCGGCAGCCCGAGTCGCGGGACGACCGAGCGTCGCAGCGCGGTCGTCCCGCACCACGGATCGGTGACGGTCGCGGCGAGGCACGCCGAGGCGACGGCCGCGAGCGCGGTCTCGGAGGGTGAGCGGCGGGTGGCGCGGGCGCTGCGCACCACGTCGGCGCCGTCGGTGATCGCCGCGACCATCCGCGGCACCTCGCTCGGGCAGGTGGACCCGTCCGCGTCGAGCATCACGAGCACGTCGCCGCGCGCCGCGTGCAGGCCCGCCAGCAGGCTCGAGCCCCGGTTCCAGCCCTGCGCGACGACCCGGCAGTCCGGCCGCGCGAGCCGGGCGGCCTCGACCGTGCCGTCGACGGATCCGCCGTCGGACAGCACGACCTCGTGGCTCGGATGCAGTCCGGCCAGGAGGTGCTCGACATTGCGGCGCTCGTTGCGCGTCGGCACGACGACCGAGACCCGCGCTCGCGCAGTGCCCGGACCGTGCATCTCGCCACCCCCGCCTGTGTCGACGCGCCCGACCGCCACGGGCGCGGACCGGTGACGACGCACCGGCCCGCCTCGCTATCGCCGCCCGCGGCGAACGCGTTACACAGGTGGTTGAACTGTAAACCGACCTTCCTCGCGCACCGGACTACCCGGCCGAATGCGCCCTGCGCCACGCCTCGTGCACCTCGGGCCGCAGCCGGCCCCTGTCCGGGACGGCGATCCCGTTCTCCCGGGCCCACCGCCGGACCTCGGCGGTCGACGGCGGGGGTGCGGCCGGGGCGTCGACCAGCGCGGACGCGCCGCCGATCCGCTCCGCGGCGGCGACCTCGGTGTCGGCCCAGGAGCGCGCCGCGGCGAGGAACCGGTAGGTCCACTCCTCGGCGAGCGCGCGGGTGTCGCAGAAGACGATCGGGATCGCGGGCCAGCGGACCTGCAGCTCGGCGAGGCCGTCCGCGATCACCGCGGGCCGGACGCGGTCCTGCTTGAAGATCGACGAGTACCGCTCCTCGACGACCACGGCCGCGCGGGGCAGCGTGGCGAGCTCGGTCAGGGCGAAGCGCAGCCGGCCGTCCGAGACGCTGCCGATCAGATCGGCGAGCGACTTGCGCTCCACGGCCGCGACGACGGTCCCGTCGGTGCCCAGGACGGCGTAGTCGCCGCAGGCCAGGCCCCGCTTCGTCGTCGTCACCTGCTGCCCGGCGAAGGAGTAGGCGTAGCGCTCGTGGGCGTCGACCACGATCTCGAGCTCGGGGATGCCGGCGGCGCGGGCGGTCGGGAGCCGGACGTCCGGGCGGGCCTGCCGGCGGGTCCGCGGGGACTGCCAGAACACCATCTCCCGGCCCCGGGCGCGGGTGTAGACGATCTGGGAGCGCTGTTCGCGGCCCCGGTCGGCGACGACGTCGATCGCGGCGCCGCGCCGCACACAGGACTTGAGCGCCACCCGTTCGACGATCTCGGCGTCGTCCGGCCACTCGTCGTCGCCGACCGGGTGGCAGTAGATCGCCTTGGTCCGCGGCCACGTGTCCTTCGCCCGGAACACCAGCCCGCCGGCCCACGGCACCCGGATCAGGTAGGGCAGCGAGCTGGCCGGGTCGGGATTGCGGGCGACGATCAGCTCCACCCGGCGAGTCTGACGCACCGCGCAAGGGCTGCCCCGGACGTGCCGGTCGGGGCGTGCCGCGCGGGACACGACCGTCGGGTCGCTCAGCGTGTCGCGCTGAAGGACGTCGCGACGTCCATGACGTACTGCCCGTAGCCGTTCTTGGCCTGCTTCTCCCCGAGGGCGTGGCAGGCCTCGGCGTCGATGAAGCCCATCCGCAGCGCGACCTCCTCGAGGCAGGCGATGCGGATGCCCTGGCGGTTCTCGAGGACCTGCACGTAGTGCCCGGCCTCGATCAGCGACTCGTGGGTGCCGGTGTCGAGCCAGGCGAAGCCACGGCCGAGGTCGACGAGCCGGGCGCGGCCCTGCTCCATGTAGGCGCGGTTGAGGTCGGTGATCTCCAGCTCCCCGCGGGCGGACGGCCGCAGGTTCTCGGCCAGCTCGGCCGCCTGGCTGTCGTAGAGGTAGAGGCCGGTGATCGCGCGGTCGGAGCGAGGCTTGTCGGGCTTCTCCTCGATCGAGATCAGCCGGCCCTGCTCGTCGGCCTCGCCGACGCCGTAGCGCTGCGGGTCCTTGACCGGGTAACCGAACAGGACGCACCCGTCGCCCTCGGGGCCGAGGCCGTCGCGGGCGTCGCGGAGCGTCCTCGAGAAGCCGGGGCCGTGGAAGATGTTGTCCCCGAGCACGAGCGCGACGTTCTCGCCCGCGATGTGGTCCTCGCCGATGAGGAAGGCCTCGGCGATGCCGTTGGGTTCGGCCTGGGTGGCGTAGGTCAGGGCGAGGCCGAGGTCGCTGCCGTCGCCGAGGAGACGGTGGAAGCTCGGGGCGTCCTCGGGCGTGGTGATGATCAGGATCTCCCGGACCCCGGCCAGCATCAGGGTGGACAGCGGGTAGTAGATCATCGGCTTGTCGAACACCGGCAGCAGCTGCTTCGAGACGCCGCGGGTGATCGGGTGCAGCCGGGTGCCGGTGCCACCGGCCAGGACGATGCCCTTCACGTCAGGTAGCCCTCCAGGCTCGCGCGCCAGTCCGGCAGCGTGACGCCGGCCTTCCTCGCCTTCGACAGGTCGAGGACGCTGTTCGACGGCCGTCGGGCCGCATCGGGCTTGTCGGCGAAGTAGGCCGCGGTGGTGGTGTCGGTGACGTCGCCGGGGTCGCGTCCCGAGGCCGCGAACACGAACCGGGCGACGTCCGCCCAGGTGGCGGGCTCGCCGTCGTTGGTGAGGTGGTAGGTGCCGGGATCGCACTCGAGAAGCTGGAGGATCCCGGCGGCGAGGTCGGACGCCAGGGTGGGCCTTCCGATCTGGTCGGCGACGA
Organism: Pseudonocardia oceanicola; assembly: GCF_047200735.1. NCBI lineage: Bacteria > Bacillati > Actinomycetota > Actinomycetes > Pseudonocardiales > Pseudonocardiaceae > Pseudonocardia > Pseudonocardia oceanicola. Next base: position 62,714 of record NZ_JBJZON010000021.1, on the reverse strand, counting down.
CGGTCGGGCGGACGCCCTTGTGCGCCAGGGTGCGCATGGTCCGGGCGAAGTTCGCGCCGTCGCCGATCACCCAGGTCGGACGGACGATCCAGTGCATCGGGGTGGTCGCGACGGCGGCGTCGCCGGCGGCCTTCGAGGCCCCGTAGGCGCTGAGCGGGGCGACGGGGGTGTTCTCGGAAATCGGGCCTTCGTGGGTGCCGTCGAAGACGTACTCCGTGGAGACGTGCACCAGGCGCAGGTCGTGCTCGGTCGCGATGCGGGCGAGCGCCGACGGGGCGGTGGCGTTGGCGGCCCAGGCGAGGGGGCGGCCCTCGAGGGTCTCGGCGGCGTCGACCCTGGTGTAGGCGGCGGCGTTGAACACCGTGTCGAAGGACGACCAGTCGACGGCGGCGAGTGCGGCCGGGTCGGTCAGGTCCAGGTCGGCGCGGGTGAGGGCCCGGGCGTCGGGGAGGGCCGCGGCCAGCGCCTTCCCGAGCTGGCCGCCGGCTCCGAGGATGAGGGCGCGCACGGGGTCATTGTGTCGACCGGTCCGTCGCTACCCTCGCCGGGTGCGCGTTCTGGTCACGGGTGGGGCGGGGTTCATCGGGTCGCACTTCGTGCGGTCGCTGGTGTCCGGTGCGTACCCGGTCTCGGCGGGGTCGGTGCGGGTGCTGGATCTGCTGACGTACGCGGGGCGGCGGGAGAACCTGGCCGGCTGCGACGTGGAACTGCGCGTGGGGGACGTCCGGGATCCCGCGGCGGCCGCGGCGGCCGTGCGTGGCTGTGACCTGGTGGTGCACTTCGCGGCGGAGTCGCACGTGGACCGGTCGATCGCGGGGGCGGCGGACTTCGTGTCGACGAACGTGGTCGGGACGCAGGTGATGCTCCAGGCGGCGTCGGACGCCGGGGTGGGGAAGTTCGTGCACGTGTCGACGGACGAGGTGTACGGCTCGATCGACTCGGGGTCGTGGCGCGAGGACCACGTGCTGGAGCCGAACTCGCCGTACTCGGCGTCGAAGGCGGGCTCGGACCTGCTGGCGCGGTCGTATCACCGCACGCACGGGCTGGACGTGTCGATCACGCGGTGCAGCAACAACTACGGGCCGTTCCAGTTCCCGGAGAAGGTCGTCCCGTTGTTCGTGACCAACCTGCTCGACGGGGGCACGGTGCCGTTGTACGGCGACGGGCTCAACGTGCGGGACTGGCTGCACGTCGACGACCACTGCCGGGGGGTCGCGCTGGTCGCGGCCTCGGGGCGGGCGGGGGAGGTCTACAACATCGGCGGCGGGACGGAGCTGACGAACCGGGAGCTGACCGCGCGGCTGCTCGAGGCCGTGGGGGCGGACTGGTCGCGGGTGGAGCCGGTGCCCGACCGCAAGGGGCACGACCGCCGGTACTCGGTGGACTGGTCGAAGATCCGCTCGGAGCTGGGGTACGAGCCGCGGGTGCCGTTCGAGGTGGGGCTGGCGGAGACGGTGGCGTGGTACCGGGAGCGGCGGGACTGGTGGGAGCCGCTCAAGGCTGCTTCCCTGCGAGGCGGGGTGGCGTCGTGAAGTACCGGGAGCTGGGGATCTCGGGGGCATGGGTGTTCGAGCCGCCGGTGTTCCCGGACCGGCGCGGGATGTTCGTGGCGCCGTTCCAGGGGCCGGTGTTCTCCGAGGCGTTGGGGTTCGACCTGGTCGTGGGGCAGACCAACCACTCGGTGTCGCGGCTCGGGGTGGTGCGCGGGGTGCACTTCGCGGACGTGCCGCCGGGCCAGGCGAAGTACGTGTCGTGCCCGTCGGGCCGGCTGCTCGACGTGATCGTCGACGTGCGGGTGGGGTCGCCGACCTTCGGGCGGTGGGAGGCGGTGGAGCTGGACTCCGACTCCCTGCGGGCGGTGTACCTGAGTGAGGGGTTGGGGCATGCGTTCGTCGCGCTGGAGGAGGCGACGGTGATGGCCTACCTGTGCTCCACGCCGTACAACCCCTCGGCCGAGCACGGGATCTCGCCGCTGGACCCGTCGTTGGGCCTGCCGTGGCCGTCGGATCTCGAGCTCATCCTGTCGGACAAGGACCGGGACGCACCGACCCTCGCCGAGGCGAAGGACCAGGGGATCCTGCCGGTGTACCGGTAGGGGGCGCGGTCCGCGGCCGAGCCACACCCGGCTGGACACGATCACCGGTTGTGGACGTGCCCGGTCGGATCCCGATCGTGCCGGTCCACGCCAGCTGATCTCGAGGTCCGGTGGGCTCAGCGGCCGAGGGCGAGCAGGTGGTCGTCGAGCGCGTGTTCGACGGACTCGGCGGTCGCGAGGGCCAGGACCTCGTTGGCGACGGCGTCGACGCGGACGTTGGTGAGGGCGGGGCCGGCGAGCAGGGCGTCGACGATCGCGAGCAGGCGGATGCCCGAGGGGAGCGGCTGCGGGCTGACCAGCGGCTGCGCTCCGTCGAAGGCGGTCCGCAGGCCCGTGACCTGATCCGGGGGTGGCGCGGTGAGCGGGACCGAGGTGCTCGGGTCGTCGCCGTGCAGCAGGGGCAGCCACGCGGGACGGATCCGGTTCAGGTCGAGCAGGACGCCGCGGAGCTCGTCCCGGCCGGGCGTGATCCACATCCGGCCGTCGGAGTCGTTGATGGTGCCGGGGAGGCGGTGGTCGACCTCCTCGGCGACGTCCTGCCAGCGGTCGTCGCGGGCCTCCGGCACCCACGGACCCGGCTGCCGTTCGGCCGAGACCGTGCGGCGGATGCAGAGGGTCGTGCCGGTGTGTCCGCCGCCGGTGAGCTGCAGGGCCACGATCGCGAGCGTGACGGCGACGGCCGGGCCCTTGACCGGCTCGCGGGTGGCGAAGAAGCGGGGCGGTCCGCCGTCGCGGTCGGTGCGGAGCGACCGGTTCAGGATGCGCTGGAGCTGCCCGACCTCCAGGTCGAGATCGGCGAGCTGAGCGCGGAGAGCCGGCTCGGGCTTCGCCGCCGGCACGGCGGGTGCCTCGGCGGCCGCACGCTCCTCGACCGGCTCGTCGTCCGAGAGCGTCGGATCCGGCCCCGGGATCGTGCTGGCGACGGTGCGGCCGCCCGACCGGGGCGGCTCGGCTCCGCGCGGCTCCACGTCCCGGGCCTGGCTCGGGGTCCGTCCGCTCTCCGCCGGGTCGGGACCGCCCCCGCCCGACTCGGCTGCGGGCGGTTCGTCCGTTCGCCCCTCCACCGGATCCGCCCGCCCGCGCTCCGGCTCCGGCTCCGGCTCCGGCTCCGCGGATGGTGGTGCCTCGCGCGAGCCGGCCGTGACGGTGCCGGCGTCGGTCGGCTCGGCGTCGTCCGAGGCCGGCTGCTCGGCCTCGCTCGGCTCCGAGGGGTGAGCCCTCTGCTGCGGCGACGGCTCGGCCACCTCCTGCGGCGGGGGCTCCTGCGGTGTCGGCTGGGCCTTCTGAGGTGGCGGCTCGGCCTGCTGGGGCGGTGACGGCTCCACCTCGCGTCGCGGGATCGGCTCGTCCGGCCGCCGGGTCGTCGAATCGGTCTCCCGGCTCTCGGCTGCGACCTCACCGGCCCCGAGGACCCCGACGGCCGCCGCGGCGCCGGACGCGGCGGGGAGCGGGCGGGAGCCCGGAGGGAGTACGGCGGCGGGCTCGCGTTCGTCCTGCGCCCCGGCGCGGGCCTGGTCCCACCGGGCGTCGGCTTCCGCCGGCGTGCTGCGGCGGGAGCCGCGCCGCGCCGTGCCGCGTCCGAGGTCCCGGCCCTGCAGCCACGAGCGTCCTGCACGCGGCTCGGGCGTGGCGCCGCCGCGGGCGAGGCCCGGTCGCCCGCCACTGCCCCCGCCCGCGTCCCTCCCGCGGCCCTCTCCGCCGCCGGGCTCCCCGCCGCGGACGCGCTCGTCCCCTCCGGACCACTCCTCGTCCCACGCCGGGTCCCCGTCCGCCGAGGGCCCGACCTCGTCCCACGGCTCGGCGTCTCGGGCGGCCGAGCTCGCCCGCCGGTCGGTCCGACCTCGACCCCACCCGAGCCACCCGGCGCCGGCTCGTCCGGGCCTGCGTCCGGGAGGGTTCGGGCCGGCGCCGTCCGGCTCGTCGTACCGGACCGACCCACCCCGCCGCCACAACGCCGCCACGCCCGCGACGGCCAGCAGGCCGAGCACCAGGGCCGGCACCGCGAGCTGCCAGCCCGTCCACCACCGGGCCTGCGGGTAGGGCGCGACCGCGGGCAGGGGCAGCGGGCTGCTGCGCTCGGCCGCCGGCAGGTCGAGGCGGACCAGACCGTTCGACGCCGCCTGGTTGCCGGCGTCGAGCCGGAGCGCGGACTCGTAGGCGGAGCGGGCGATATCGGTCCGGCCCTCGATCTCGGCGGCGGCTCCGCGGGCGGCGTCCTCGTAGGCCATCGCGTAGCGGTCGCCGACCTCGTCGAGCCCGTTCTGGGCACACTGCCCCTCGGCCCGCACCTGGGCACGGGCGAACAGCTCCGCAGCCTGGGCCAGCTGGCCCTGGTCGACGAGCGCGCGCGCCTGATCGCACAGCGGGGTCGGCCCCGAGATCGCGCAGCCCGCGAGCCCGGCGAGACCGGCCGCCGCGACCAGGGCCAGGGCCGCCCGCCGGAAGCGCATGCGGCCCATCGTCGTCGGCCGGCGACGGGTGAACAACCCGAGCGGGTGACCGCGAGATCACCGGCTGTATCCGTGCGGCCAACCGCTCGTGGCAGCGTGCCGAAAAGGGGAAGGCGACCACGTGCCGTCGGACCCGGCGGCGGGGCCGCCCGTCGGGTATCACCTGTGCATGCAACCGCACGCCGTCCTCGCCTCGCTGCACCCGCGCGACCGCGACGGCTTCGCCCGGCTCTCGGCGCCGGCCGTGCCGCGCACGGAGCGGTACGCCCTCGGCCGGGGCCTGCGCCGGGACGTGCCGCGGTCCTCGCTCGGGGAGTGGTCGCCGGACAACCGGCGGATCGGGGCGGTCGAGTCCGTGATCGCGACGAACGAGGGCCGGGTCGGGCGGCTCGTCCCGGTCCGGATCGGGCGGATGAGCGCGAGCCCGTACGCCTTCCTGCGCGGCGCCGCGGCGCAGCACGCCGCCGACTTCGCCACCCTGCCCGCCACCGGGATCCGGCCGGTGATCTGCGGCGACGCCCACCTCGGCAACTTCGGGTTCTACGCCTCGCCGGAGCGGGAGCTCGTCTTCGACCTCAACGACTTCGACGAGGCCCACCCCGGGGCCTGGGAGTGGGACCTGCGCCGGCTGACGGCGAGCGTGTGGGTGGCCGGCCGGGACAACGCGGCCGGTGAACAGCAGTGCGAGACCGCCGTCGAGGAGTGCGTCGACGCCTACCGCCGCCACCTCGAGCGGCTGGCCGACGAGCCTTTGCTGGGCCGCTCGTTCGAACGCATCGGCGCGCAGGAGCTGCACGAGCGGGCCCCGCGCAAGAGCAGTCGCAAGGCCGTCGCCTCCGCGGCCCGTAAGGCCAGGCGCCGCACCAGTGACCGCGCGCTGCCCCGGTTCACCCAACGGGACGGCGCGGACCGGCGCCTGGTCACCGAGCCGCCGTTGATCACCCGCCCCGATCCGCGGCAGTACGAGCGGATCCTGGCCGCCCTCGACGAGTACCTGCGGACCCTGCCGCCGCACTGGGCGCGCGTCGTCGGCGGGTACCGGGTGGTCGACGTCGCGCACAAGGTCGTCGGGGTCGGCTCGGTCGGGCTGCGCGCCTACATCGCGCTGTGTGAGGGCTCGGCGGCCGACGACGTCCTGTTCCTGCAGCTCAAGCAGGCCCGCCGGTCCGTCGTCGCCCCGTACGTGCACGGCGACGACGCCTGGCACGCCCATCAGGGCCAGCGCGTCGTCGAGTACCAGCAGGCCCTGCAGACCGTGTCCGACCCGCTCCTCGGCTGGACGACCGTCGGCGACCGGCAGTACTACGTCCGGCAGTTCCGCGACATGAAGGGCGCGATCGTCCTCGACGGCATCGACGCGGCCACCCTCGCCGACTACGCCGCCGTCTGCGGCCGGCTGCTGGCCAAGGGCCACGCCCGCACCAGCGGCGCGTCGATGATCTGCGGGTACCTCGGCGGGGGCGGCAAGGTGCGGCAGGCGATGTGCCGCTTCGCCCGCGCCTACGCCGACCAGACCGAACGGGACTTCGACGAGCTGACGGGAGCGATCCGGCGGGGCGTGCTGCCCTGCGAGCCGGGGGTGTGAGCAGGGTCCACCGCGCCTGACGTGCCCGGACCCCGACGGATGGACTAGGTTGTGTGACCGTGAGCGTGGTGCAGACGGTGCTGGCCTTCGTGGTGCCGCCCGTCGTCATCTACGTGGTCGTGGCCCTGCTGACGATCGCGCCCAAGATGGCGAAGCGGCCGAGGTACCGCACGGGTGAGAAGTGGGACTACGACCCCGTGCTGTGGACGGCGAACCCCGAGGGGGCACACCTGCCCGCCCCTGCCGAGCACATCGAGCCGGCCGAGGGGGCCGCGACGACCGGGGGTGCCCGTGGCCACTGGTGAGCACGGCGGGCACGGCCACGGCGCCGTCGCCACGCTCGACCCGGAGAACCTGCCGGAGGGCACGGTCGTGACCGCGTCCGGCCGGATCTCGGCCGCGGAGGTCTTCACCGAGGTGGACACCTCCGACGGGGTTCCCTTCACCACCCCGCAGCTGTCCCGGCTCGACGAGGCGCTCACGCTGGCCAGCCGCGAGACCGGCCTGCTCTTCGCCATCTACCTGGGCGACCTCACCGAGAAGACCGAGGTGCGCGCGGTCGAGCTGCAGGCCTCGCTCGAGCGCGCGCCGGAGTCCGTGCTCGTCGCGGTGAGCCCGGGGCAGCGCGTCGTCGAGGTCATCACCGGCTCGGAGGCGAAGCTGCGGCTGCCGGACCGGGGCGCCAAGCTCGCCGTCATGAGCATGGTGGCCTCGTTCAAGGAGAGCGACCTGCTGGGCGGGCTGCTCAGCGGGCTGCGGATGCTGGCCGACCAGGCCGGTCCGCGCCGCTGACGGCACCGGGTCACCGGGGCCGGACGCGGGCCGGGCCACACCCTCATCACGCAGTCGTGCGGGATGGGTAGGGCCCGTCACGCCATATGGTGCAATCATGTGGGCGAGGCGTACGGGTTCCTCCACGCTCCGGACAGTGACCGGCACCGCGTGGGCGGACCGGTGCGGTCCCAGGACCGTTCGTCGGTCCGACAGCGAAGGCCATCCTCGTACTCCATGAGTGAACCGACCCGGCACGACGACCGGCAGCGACCCCCGGGCATCGGCACGCCCGTCGTGGTCGTCGACGACCACGAGCTCGTCGCGACCGCCCTCGTGCTCAGCCTGCGCTCCGAGGGGATCGAGGCCTCCCGCATCCGCCCGACGGCGGAGCGCGGCCTCCTGGCCGAGGCCGGCAAGCTCGGGCCCGGGCTCGTCCTGCTCGACCTCGACCTGGGCCGTGACCCGGAGGGCAACCGGATCGACGGCGTACAGCTGGTCGGCCCGCTGCTGGGCATCGGGTGGCAGGTCCTCGTGCTGTCCGGGAGCGCCGACCCGGCCCGCGTCGGCTCGGCCCTCGACGCCGGCGCGCTCGCCTGGGTACCCAAGAACGCACCGTTCCCGACGCTGCTCGCGGCCGTGCACGAGGCTGTCGCCGGGCGTGCGGTGATGTCCGACGACCGGCGACAGAAGTTCATCGACCTCTCCCGTCGCCGACAGGCCGAACGCCGGGACCTCACCGAGAAGCTCGGCAGGCTCACCCAGCGCGAACGCGAGGTGCTGGCCGAGCTGGCCCGCGGCAAACGCGCCCAGGCCGTCGCGGACCAGTTCGTGGTGTCACTGGCGACCGTGCGCACCCAGATCCGCGCGGTGCTCACCAAGCTCGAGGTGAGCTCGCAGCTCGAGGCCGTGGCCCTGTACCGGAGGGCGACCGGGACCTGAGCCGGCCGTCGCCGCAGGTCACGAGGACGGCTCGGGTCGGGTGAACGCCCGACGGCCGACCGGCTGAGGCTCCTCGTCCGCCGCGTACCCGGGTGCGCGCATCCCTAAGATGGATGAGCGGTGCGCCGGGGGCGCGCCCGGGGAGGGGGTCCTCGGCGTCATGGCGACGGGTGTCACGAGCGCGGTGGGGCGGCTGCGGCGCGCCCGCTTCACCTCGCGCCTGGCCGTCGACGTGGGGGTGCTGCTCGCGCTCTGTGCCGGGGTCGCCGCGCTGGTCGGCAGCCCGCAGGTCGTGGAGTGGCTGCAGCAGGAGACCGCGGCGGACATCCTCACCCTCGTCGGCGCCGGTATCGGCGCCGCGGCCGCGATCCTGGCGCTGGTGGCCTCCCGCCTGCTCGGCGAGGCCCGGCTGGCCTGGTTGGCGGCCGCCCTGGTCCTCTACGACCTGGTCGTCCTGCCGTGGGGCGTCTCCGCGCCGACCGGCACCGCCTCCTCGGCCACGCAGGTCTCCCGGCTGCTCGCCTACGCCACCGCGCTCGTCCTGCTGGTCTTCGCACTGCGCTCACCGCGCCGGCTGGGGGCGTGGGGCGGCTGGGTGATCATGGTAGGCGGGGCGGTCCTCGCCGTCCTGGCCCTGTTCCTGGTGCCGGACCTGGGACCGGTCACGCGGGTGGTCGCGGGGCCGGTGAGCGCCGTGGTCGTCGTGATCGGTTGGATCGGCGCCGCGGTCCTGGCGGTGGTCGACGCCGTACGCCGGCAGAGCACCACCCGGCTACGCATCGGGCTGGGCCTGGTCGTGGTGGCCGGCGCCCAGCTCTACCGGCTGTCCACCCCGATGGGCCCACCGGTGCCGGACCTCGTGTTCCCGTGTCTGAGGATCGTCGGCATGGCGGTACTGCTGGTCGGGTTGCTGCAGCTCGTCCAGCGTGGGCTGCGGTCGCTGCAGGAGGAGAACTTCGAGCAACAGGAGGAGCTCGCCGCCGCCGCGCTGCACATGGAGCGCGCCGCAGTGCACACCGCCGAGCGCAACCACGAGCTGCGCAACGGCCTGGCCGGGCTCGCCGGCATCACCCACCTGCTCTCGGCCGAGGCCGACGGGCCCGACCACGAGCGGCTGCGCAGCGCGGTCCTCGCCGAGCTCGGGCGCCTGCACACCATCCTCGAACGCTCGGCGGACGCGCTGCAGCTGGAGCAGGACCTGGCCGGCGACGAGGCCGACGAACCCGCGTCGTACGAGGTCGAACCGATGCTCGCGGGCCTGGTGGCGCTGCAGCGGGCGCGGGGCCGGGCAGTGGCTCTCGAGGTGCCCGACGGGCTCGCGGCGCTCGGCGACTCGGCCGTGATCGCACAGGTCGTCACCAACCTGTTGGCCAACTGTGAACGTCACGCGCCGGGAACTCCCGTCACGGTGACGGCGTTTTCCGAGGGTGACGAGGTGGTAATCGAGGTCAGGGACCGCGGGCCGGGCCTTCCCCCGGGGAAGGAGCACGAGGTTCTCGGACGGGGTGTACGCGACGCCGGTGCCGGAGGTTCCGGATTGGGGCTCCACATCAGCAGCGAGCTCATGGAGGGGCAGGGAGGGTCCTTGTCCCTACGGACGGTGGACGGTCCGCGCGGCTGTGCCGCGACCATCACCCTTCCGGCCGTCGACGCGAACCGACCGGCCACCGACCACGTCGCACAGTAGGGCAACGACGAACACCGCCGGGCGTCTCACCACTCCTGGTGATAGCCCGCAGGGGTCGATCAGTTGCATACTGTGCTCCATCCGGCCCCTCAAGGCCGGTCGGAAGAAAGGTGGGATCCCGAATGGGTGAGTCGGACAACGCCCGTCCGCGCAGCCGGACCACTGACGGTGGTCCGCAGGGATCCTCCTCGTCGGTACTGACCCCTCCCACGGGGATGCCGGCGGTGGACGATCTGGCGACGCCGCACGTCGCGGTGCCCGCCCAGCGGACCGGTCGCGAGGGCACCGAGGCTCCGGCCGCGCCGCCGGTCGCACCGACGCCGCCGGCCCCCGCCCCGGCAGGGGTGTGCGTGTGCGGGCACGAGGCCGAGGCGCACGAGCACTACCGCCGCGGGGACGACTGCGGCGCCTGCGGCGCGTCCGTCTGCGGCCACTACCGGCCCGCCGACGGCGGCGGGTCGAAGAAGGGGCTGCTCAGCCGCCTGCTGGCTCGCTGACGGCACGAACCACCGAGGGCTCGCCGGGCGTCGTCCGGCGGGCCCTCGTTCCGGTCGCGACCATCGCCGTGCCGATCGTGCCGCCGACGACCAGCGCGATCGTCACGACCAGCGCGATGCCGGTGATCCGCCCCGGCCGCACGAGGCTGACCAGCAGCAGGGCCGCAACCAGGGCGATCGACGTCGCACCGCCCGTGTGGCCGCTGGGATAGGCGAAGCCGCCGAACTCCATCGTCCGCCCGATCGCGGGCTTGAGGAAGGTCGTGGCGACCCCGGTGAGGCCCGGGCCCACGATCGCGACGACGGCGAGCCGGCGCCGGCCCAGCGCCAGACAGAGGCCGCACAGCGCGAACGCCGCGAACACGACCAGCGGCGGTGACCCCAGTTCGCTGAACCGCCACAGGAGCCACAGGTGCGCCGAGGCGAGCGAGTCGACCAGGCTCTCCGCGCGTCCGTCGAGCACGCCGTGGCCACGCTCCCCGGCGTAGCGGACGCCGAGCAGCGCGAACACCACGGTGGCCAGCCCGACCGCGACGGCGGCCGGCCGGCGCAGGTGCTCGGGCACGGCCGGAGGGGCGTGCGGACCTGCGCTCGTCACGATCTCCAGCGTTCCCGGTGATCAACCGGAGATGCATCGCCCGTTCGAGTAGAGGGGTGTGGCGTCGACCGCGCGGCCCGGCGGTGGTGAGACCTCGACCGCGACCAGACCGGACGGGGTGAGTGCCGACTGACAGGCGGAGACGCCGCTGTCGTAGCCGCCGGTGTAGAAGTCGATGTGCGGGTGCCCGTTCGCCTGGTACTCGTCCCGGCACGGCGCGCAGAGATCCTCCATCACGAAGTACTTCCGCAGCGGGGCGTAGTAGACGATCGTGCCGACGGCCAGGTAGTCCGGGTCGGCGGCGAAGGTGATCGGGTCCGCGTACGTGCCGGTCCCCCCGGCCTCGGAGTGCGCCACCGGGTAGGCGATCGCGGCGCTGCCGGGCGGGTCGTTGTCGTAGGCGCCGTAGAAGGTCACCTCGGTGTTCACGGTGCGCCCGGCCGGTCCGGTGGCGCCGCCACCGCCGCCTCCACCAGCACCGGAGCGTCCCGGCCCGGGCGTCGAGGCCTCCGGGGTGGACGACGGGGTGGGCGTGGGCCTCGGGAGGTCGTGAGTGGCGTCGAGGGCCGCCCGCAGTACGGAGGGGGCGCCGGGGACGGGCATGGCCGCGGGCCGGGAGGAGGGCACGGGGGCGGGTGCGACCGTTGCCGGGCCGGTGGCGACCAGCGCGGCCTGGTCCGCGCCGGGCTCACCGCAGCCGGCGGCGACGAGGCATGCCAGCAGGACGGGGTAGAGCGCGGACGGGATGCGCATGCGCGGACTCCGGCGGGTCGGGGGTGCCGCAGACGGGGGAGCACGGATCACCCTCGGTGAGATGCGGAGTATGGCAGTGCCGGCCGGAGCAGTCGACGTTCACCCGTACGCCGAGCAACCTTCTCGCGCACTGTGGATCCATCACGTGTCCGGGGCGAGCCCGGGAGCGCACTGTGGATCCATGACGCGTCCGGGGCCGGCTGGAGCGCGCAGGATGGATCCTTCACGCGTCCCGCCGGTCCCGGAGCGCGCTCCGGATCGACGATGCGGTCAGCTGCGGTCGAACTCCCGCGCGGCCAGGGCGCGGACGATGCCGGCCCGGCCCTCGGACACCAGCCGGCGCAGCGCGGGTGGGTGGCTCTCGTCGGCGAGCCAGGCGTCGGCGGCGTCGACCGTCGACTTCTCCACGGCCCAGGACGGGAACAACCCGAGCACCACGCTCTGCGCGCGCTCCGAGGTCCGCCGCGCCCAGACGTCCGCGACCTCGGCGAAGTACTTCTCCACGTAGGGCGCGAGCAGGGCCCGCTGGCCCGGGTGGCTGAACCCGCCGATGATCGCCTCGTTGACGGCATTGGGCAGCTCGTCGTCGTGCACCGCGCGGTCCCAGGCCTTCGCCTTGGCCTCCGGCGTGGGGACGAGGGAGCGGGCGCGCTCGGCCTGCCGCTCGCCGGCCGCGGTGGCGTCCCGGCGGTGCTCGGCCTCGATCGCCTCCTCGCCGGCCCGGCCGTGCGCCGCCAGGGCGTGCAGCAACCGCCAGCGCAGGTCCGTGTCGACGGTCAGCCCCTCCGGGACGTCCCGGCCCTCCAGCCAGGCGGCGAACCGGTCCAGCGTCGCCGCGGGCAGGACGCTCCCGGACAGCGCGTTGACCACGGCGAGCTGGGCGTCCGAGCCGGGCTCGGCCGAGTCGAGCTGGGCGGCCAGGGCGTCGGTGAGCAGCGGCCAACCCGTGTCCGCGGCCCACCCCTCGTCGGCGTAGGAGGCCACCGCGGTCTGCACCTGCAGCAGCAGCCGCTGCACGACGCCGATCTCGGTCTCCCGGCCGAACCCGCCGGCCACCAGCGTGGTGAAGTCGCGTGCCTTGAGCTCGGCCTCGCGGGTCATCTCCCAGGCCGCCGACCAGCACAGGGTGCGGGGGAGCGGCTCGGCGATGTCGCCGATCCGGTCGATGAGGGTGGCGAGCGAGCCCGGGTCGAGCCGCAGCGCGCAGTAGGTGAGGTCGTCGTCGTTGACCAGGACGAGCTTCCCGCGCGGGCTCCCGATCAGTTCCTCGACGGCCGTGCGCTCGCCGGTGACGTCGACCTCGACCCGGTGGGTCCGCACCAGCCGGCCCTCCTCGTCGTCGTACACGCCGACGGCGACCCGGTGGGTGCGCAGCTCGCCCGCGCCCGGCCGGGCGCCGCCCTGTACGACCTCGAACGAGGTGAACCGGCCCTCGTCGTCGACCTCGAACTGCGGGCGCAGCAGGTTGAGCCCGGTGGTGCGCAGCCACTGCGCGCCCCAGTCCGACAGGTCCCGGCCGGAGGCCTTCTCCAGCGCGCCCAGCAGGTCGTCGAACGTGGCGTTGCCCCACTCGTGGGCCTCGAAGTACGCACGCAGCCCCGCCATGAACGGCTCGAGCCCGACGTAGGCGACCAGTTGCTTGAGCACCGACGCGCCCTTGGCGTAGGTGATCCCGTCGAAGTTCACCTCGACGGCCTGCAGGTCCGGGATGTCCGCGGCGATCGGGTGCGTGGAGGGCAGCTGGTCCTGCCGGTAGGCCCACGACTTCTCGACGTTGGCGAAGGTCGTCCATGCCTGCGCGTACTCGGTCGCCTCGGCCTGGCAGAGCACCGAGGCCCAGGTGGCGAACGACTCGTTGAGCCACAGGTCGTCCCACCAGCGCATGGTCACGAGGTCGCCGAACCACATGTGCGCCATCTCGTGCAGGATCGTCTCGGCGCGCCGCTCGTAGAGGAAACGCGTGACCCGGGACCGGAAGACGTAGTCCTCGAGGAAGGTCACGGCCCCGGCGTTCTCCATGGCGCCTGCGTTGAACTCCGGCACGAAGAGCTGGTCGTACTTGCCGAACGGGTACCGGATCCCGAAGTTGCGGTGGTAGAAGTCGAAGCCCTGCCGCGTCTCGGTGAAGATCCGCTCGTGGTCCATGTGGGGGGCCAGCGAGGCGCGGCAGTAGATGCCGAGCGGGATGCCGTCGTGCTCCGTGTGCCAGCTCGCGTACGGGCCGGCGATCAGGGCGACCAGGTAGGTCGACATGATCTCGGTCTCGGCGAAGCGGTGGACGGTCGCGCCGTCGTCCGCGGAGGTCTCCGCGACGGCGTTGGACACGACCTTCCAGTCGTGCGGCGCGGTGACGGTGAGCGTGTAGCGGGCCTTGAGGTCCGGCTGGTCGAAGCAGGCGAACAGGCGCTTGCAGTCCGCCGTCTCGAACTGCGAGTAGAGGTAGACGCCGCCGTCGACCGGGTCGACGAAGCGGTGCAGCCCCTCGCCGGTGTTCATGTAGGCGCCGGTGGCGTGGACGGTGAGCTCGTTCTCGGCGGCCAGGCCGGGCAGCGCGATCCCGTCGTCCTCGCGGTAGCCGGAGACGTCGAGCGCGGTGCCGTTCAGTGTGGCGGACTCGACCGAGGCGCCCACGAAGTCGATCCAGCTGTCCGCGCCCGGCTCGGCGCAGGCGAACCGGACCGTGGTCGTGGTGGCGAAGGTCTTCTCGCCCGGTCCGCCGCGGCCGTCGGTGAGGTCGAGGTCGACGACGTAACCGGAGACGTCGAGCAGGGCGGCCCGGCGCTCGGCGTCGGTCCGGGTCAGGTTGGGCGGGGCCATGAGCGGGGGACGGTCCTTCCGGCAGACGTGTGGCGTGAGGGCATCCAATCACGTGGGTGAAGTGGTCGCCCCGTCATTGCGCCCGGCGCCGGCGGGGTATCCGGGAACAGGCCGTCCACCCCTCGGGGTTGTGCGGAACGATCGAGTCCCTCCCCGGACGAACGGAGTGCCCATGACCAGCACCGAGACGGAGAAGACGAAGGTCGACGTCTGGTTCGACCCGCTGTGCCCGTGGGCGTGGCTGACCTCCCGGTGGATGCTCGAGGTCGAGAAGGTCCGCGACATCGAGCTGAACTTCCACGTGATGAGCCTGTCGGTGCTCAACTCGGGCCGCGAGCTGCCGGAGCAGTACGAGGCGATGATGGAGAAGGGCTGGGGTCCGGTCCGCGTCTGCATGGCGGCCGCCGAGCTGAAGGGCCCGGAGGTCCTGCGCCCGCTGTACACGGCGATGGGCGAGCGCATCCACAACGGCGGCAACAAGGACTTCGACGTGGTGATCAAGGAGGCGCTGGCGGAGCTGGAGCTGCCCGCGTCCCTGGCCGAGGCCGCGACGTCGACCGAGTACGACGAGAAGCTGACGGCGAGCCACCACGCGGGCATGGCCCCGGTGGGCATGGACGTCGGTACGCCGGTCATCCACGTCGACGACGTCGCCTACTTCGGCCCCGTGATCAGCAAGGTGCCGCACGGCGAGGACGCCGGGAAGGTCTTCGACGGCGCCCGGCTGCTGGCCGGGTGGCCCCACTTCTTCGAGCTGAAGCGCACCCGCACCGAGGACCCCGACTTCGACTACTGATCCATTCCCGCGTCCCGTGTCGCACGAACGGCACTCTTGTGCGGACCTACCGCACAAGAGTGCCGTTCGTGCATCCGGCGGGAAGGATCAGTGGGCGGCGATGAACATGTCGCGCAGCACACCGGTCTCGAGCTCCATGTCGCGCAGCCGCGCCTTGACGAGGTCGCCGATGGAGACCATGCCGACGAGGCGGCCGCCGTCGATCACCGGGAGGTGCCGGTAGCGGTCTCGGGTCATCCGGGCCATGGCGCTGGCGATCGGCTCGTCGAGCCGAGAGGTGGCGACCTTCCTGGTCATGACCGCGTCGACGCGGAGGTCGAGCAGCTCCGTGCGCCGGTGCGCGAGCTCCCGGATCAGGTCCCGCTCGGACACGATCCCGACCATGCGCTGGTCGGCGTCGCACACCACCAGGGCGCCGACCCCCAGGCGCTCGAGCCGGGCCACGGCGTCCGCGACCGTCGCCCAGGGCAGGATCGTGTGCACGGTCCGGCCCTTCGCGTCGAGGATGTCCGCAATCTTCATCGCCGTTCCCTCCGCCGCAGTTCTCGGACGCCTTCATTCTGCTCCCGGACGCTCGCTTTCGTCCTGAAACGATTTGGCGGATCACCTGGGTGGCCGACGGCGTGTCCGCGTCTCGCTCGTCCCTCACCGACGGTGCCGTTCACGATCGTGACGGGATGATCGGTTCCGGCCCGGACGGGTGGGGCGCGCTGCGAGCGTGCGGCCGTGGGCGGTTACGGACGGGCGCTGGGTGCGGCGTTGGCGGTGGTGGTCGTGCTGGCGGGCGTCCTCGTGGCGGCCGTGGTGCGGGAGGGTCCGGAGGGCGGGGTCCGGGTCGACGGGCGGTGGTTCTCCCGGCCGGACGGCACACCCTTCTACTGGCTGGCCGACACGGCCTGGGAACTGGTGACCGCGGTCGACGGCGACGAGGCGGCCGACTACCTCGGCACCCGCGCCGACCAGGGCTTCACCGTGGTCCGCACCGCGCTGGTGCAGCCCGGCGCGCCGCGGACCCGGGAAGGGGACGCGGCCTTCGCCGGGCACCTCGGCGCACCGACGGAGGCCTACTGGGAGCACGTGGACGAGCTCGTCCGGTCCGCGTCGGCGGAGGGCGTCACGCTCGCGCTGGCCCCGGTGTGGAGCGACGGGCTCGCCGGCAGCCTGGTCACCGAGCGCAACGCCCGGGAGTACGGCACCTTCCTCGGCGCCCGGTACGGCGACGCCTCCGTGGTCTGGCTGACGGGCGGCGACGACGACGGCGCGCACGAGGGGATCTGGGCGGAGCTGGTGGAGGGGTTGCGGGAGGGCGGGAGCGACGCGCCGGTCGCGCACCTGCCGCGGGGGTCGGGAGGCCGCGACGGCGCCGCCACGGGCCGCTCCGGCACCGGGTCCGGGCAGGGCGAGTCCGCCCCCGGGCCCGCGGGCGGCTCCGCCGGTCCCGGTGGGCCCGCCGCGGATTCCGAGGGGTCCGACCCGGTCGGCGGCTCCCGGTCGCGCCCAGGAGGCGACCACGGGGCGAAGGGCGACGACCGCGAGTTCGGCAGCGGTGCCGATGGCGTCGGGGTCGAGCGTGGTCCAGGAGCGGACGCCGTGGAGGTCGGGGCGGGAGCGGAGGTCGGGGCGGGAGCGGAGGGCGGCGACGGCGAGCCCGGGGCCGGAGCGGGCGTCGATATCGCTCTCGGGGGTGGAGCGGGCGTCGTCGGGGTCGAGGTCGGCGCTGGTGGGGAAGCCGTCGAGACCGGGTCCGGGACGGAGGACGGGGCCGCGGGCGAGGACGGCGGGCCGGCGGGCGCCGGGTCCGGCTCGGCCGACGTGACCTCCGCGGCGAGCGGCAGCTGCGCCTCGTCCGCGTCGCGGGCCGACGCGCGGGCCGCGGCGGCGGGTAGCGGCACGCCGCTGCTCGACGCTACCCCGCCCGTCGAGGGCGAGGACTGCGTCGGCGCCACCGGCACCACCGGGTCGACGAGCGACCACGACGTCCGCGCCGAGGCCTGGCGCGCCGCGCTCGGGGGCGCGAGCGGGGCCACGTACGCCGACTCCGCCGTCTCCGGGTTCGGCCCGGGCTGGGACGCGGCGGTGGCGACCGACGGCGGCGCCCAGCTCGGCGTGCTGAAGCGCGTGCTGGAGTCGCGGCCCTACCGCCTGCTGCAGCCGGCCGACGAGGTGCTGGCCGGCACCGGGTCGGAGGGCGACGACCGCATCTCCGCCGCCGTCGCCTCGGACGGCTCCTTCCTGATCGCCTACACACCCGAGGGCGGGGACGTCACCGTGGACCTCGACATGCTCGCGGCGGACCGGGTCGCCGCGTCCTGGGTCGATCCGCGGACCGGCGAGGTGCTGGCGGTCGAGGAGCCGGTCGAGGCGACCGGGCTCGCCGCCTTCGAGGCGCCCGCGGGCACGGGCGACGAGCGGGACTGGGTCCTGGTGCTCGACGACGAGGCCGCGGGCTTCGGCGCACCCGGTACCGAGGTCCTCGAGGACCCCGGCTCCGCGACCCTCTCCGGGACGGTCGGCGAGGAGGCGGAGGACGGTGACCGGCCGCGTCCGCGCGACCACGACGACGACCAGCAGCCCGAGCAGGGGCAGCCCCGGCACCGGACGGCGGACGGGACGGCACGCCAGGACCCCGACGGCGGCCGTGAGGACCCGCCCTCCCACGACGGCTCCCACGACGGCTCCGGCGAGCCGGCCGAGCGGACCGAACCCGACGAGACGGCGGATCACGAGAAGCCCACCCAGCCCGAGAAGCCCGCCCAGCCCGAGAAGTCGACCCAGCCCGAGGAGCCCGCCCGGCCCGAGAAGCCCGCCCAGCCCGAGAAGCCCGCCCAGCCCGAGGAGCCCGCCCAGCCCGAGAAGCCCGCGGCCCCGACCTCGGGCACCTGGGACAGCCTCGCCGCCTGCGAGTCGTCGGGGAACTGGAGCATCAACACCGGCAACGGCTACTACGGCGGTCTCCAGTTCGACTCCGCCACCTGGTCCGACTTCGGCGGCACGACGTACGCCCCACGGGCCGACCAGGCCACGAAGGAGCAGCAGATCGAGATCGCCGAGAAGGTCCGGGACCGGCGCGGCGGCTACGGCTCTTGGCCCGCCTGCGCGCGCAAGCTCGGGCTGCCGCGGTGAACGGCCGCCGTGCGGCGCACCGTAGGACCCGTGCCACGCGGCGGCACGGACGAGGTCGATCCGCACCGCGACGCGGAGCGCGACTCGGCGGGCCCTCGGCCGACCCGCCGGGCGATCACCGGTCGTCGCGTGTCCCCCTGCCCGGGGTGCCCCCGTCCGACCCGACCTCCCGGCACCCCGCGCGCGCGTAGTGCCTACCCTTGACGGTCATGACCCCGCCCGAGCCCGACGCCCCGCGTATCGGGAACCGCTACCGGCTCGAGGAACGCATCGGCGTCGGGGCGATGGGCGCGGTGTGGCGGGGGACCGACGAGCTGCTGAACCGGACCGTGGCCGTCAAGGAGCTGATCGCGGCCGGCGCGCCGGTCAGCGGCAACGCGGCCGACGCCGCCGAGGAGTCCCGCCAGCGCCTGCTGCGCGAGGGCCGGATCGGCGCGCGGCTGCAGCACGCGCACGTCATCAGCATGTTCGACGTCGTGGTGCACGACGAGCGGCCGTGGCTCGTCATGGAGTACCTCCCCTCGCGCTCGCTCGCGGTGGTGCTCGGCGAGAAGGGACCGATGGAGCCGCGCGAGGTCGCCGCGATCGGGCGGCAGGTCGCGGACGGCCTCGCGGCCGCGCACGCCGCGGGCGTGGTGCACCGCGACATCAAGCCCGGCAACGTGCTGATCGCCGAGGACGGTCGGGCCAAGATCACCGACTTCGGGGTCTCGCGCGCGGTCGACGACGTGCAGCTCACCCGGACCGGCATGATCGCCGGCACCCCGGCCTTCCTCGCCCCCGAGGTGGCACGCGGGCAGGAGCCGACCTCGGCGTCGGACGTCTTCGCCCTCGGCGCCACGCTCTACGCCGCGGTGGAGGGCGAGCCCCCTTTCGGGCTCGACGACAACGCCTACGCCCTGCTCCACAAGGTCGCGACCGGTGCCGTCCGCCCGCCCGAGAACGCCGGCCCGCTGACCGCGCTGCTCATGCGCCTGCTCGCCAACGAGCCCATGGACCGGCCCACCGCGGCCCAGGCCCGAGACGCCCTCACGGCCATCTCGGGCGGCGCCTCGCCGGCCGGCCTGACCACGACCGCGCCGGTCAGCACCCAGGTGCTGCCGGGCCCGCAGCCTGCCGCCGCGAAGTCGGGCCCGCGCACGCTCACGGACATGCCCGCGCCGCCCGTCGTCGTCCCGCCAGGGTCCGAGCGGCCGCCCGCCGCCGGGAAGCCGCGGGGCCGGCGTCTGTTGCCGTTCGTCGTCGTGGCCGTGGTGCTGCTCGTCGTGGGCATCGGGGTCGCCATCGGCGCCATCCGCGCGGCCGACAGCGGCGAGCAGGGCGGCGGCGCGGCCCCGCCGGCGGCGGCGCCCACCACCACGCCGACCCCGACCCGGACCTCCACGCCGACCACGACCCCGACCACGACCACGCCGTCGGCGACGCCGTCGACCTCGTCCTCCGCGGCCTCGGACACCGACGCGGTGTCCTTCGTGCAGGGCTACTACAGCCTCCTGCCCGACGACCCCGACGCGGCCTTCGCGATGCTCGGCTCGGAGGCGCGGGCCGCGTCGGGCGGCATCGACGGCTTCCGCCGCTTCTACGGCGGGATGAGCGACGTGGAGATCCAGAACGCCCGCTCCACCGGGGACGGTCAGGTCTCGGCCACCATCGTCTTCACCCGTACCGACGGCTCCACCAGCAGCGAGCCCTACACCTTCCGGGTCGGCACGGGCAGCGACGGCGACCAGCTCATCCAGTCCTTCTCCCGCAGCTGATCGGGCCGGGATCGTTCCGAGGGCCACGGGAGGGCCGCTCGGCCGACGCTCCCGTCCCGCTCGCACTGATCTCCAGCTGACGGGCTGCGTGCATCCGTGATCGTTCCGAGCGTCACGCTGCGGCTCGCTCGGCTGCGCTCCTGTGTCGCTCGCGTTGATCTTGGACCCAAGATCGCTCTGAGTGGCACGCGAGCGCTCCTCGAGCAGCGCTCCTGTGACCCTCGCTGTGATCACCACGACCGCGGTTGCCCGACAACCGCCCACCGCGGCGCCCGGCAACCCCTCAGGCGGTCCGAGAGGCCGGCTCCGTGAGGTGGCCCGTCACCCACCGCACCACCTCGGCGGTGAACTCCGCGCGGTGGGCGACGGCGTGGGTCTCGTGGCCCTCGTCGTCGAACAGCAGGAAGTGGGGGGCGGCGCCGCGGGCCCGCAGCGCCTCGACGATCCGCTCGGCCTCGCCCAGCGGCACGTTGGTGTCGTACGCCCCGTGCACGACCATCAGTGGCGCGCTGATCCGGTCGGCGCTGTGGATGGGGGAGAGCGCGCGCAGCATCTCGCCGTCCCGCTCCGGGTCGCCGTACTTGGTGGTCGCGGCGGCGGCGATCCACGGTTCGGTGTCGGAGTAGAAGGTCTGCAGGTCGGACATGCCGCACACGTCGACGCCCACCGCGAACAGCTCGGGGAACCACGCGAGCGCGACGAGGGTGAGGTAGCCGCCGTAGGAGCGCCCGGACACGCCGATGCGGTCCGGGTCGGCGAGCCCGGACGAGGTGAGGAAGCCGACCGCCGCCCGCACGTCCGTGATCGCGGTGAAGCGGCGGTCCAGGTCGTCCGCCTGGGAGAACACGCGCCCGAACCCGGCCGACCCGCGGACGTTGGGCGCGAACACCTGCACACCGGCCGCGACCAGCGCCTGGAACAGCGGCTGGAAGACCGGGCGCTCCTGGGCCTCGGGCCCGCCGTGCAGCCACACCAGGGTCGGGGCGGCGCCGAACCCGCCGCGCGGGCGGAACAGCCAGCCGGTCAGGGTCAGCCCGTCCTCGGCGCGGAACTCGTGCAACGTGGGGTCGACGAGCTGCTCGAGGGGGTCGAAGGTGTCGGGGAGCAGCGGGGTGGGCTCGGCGAGGGGGACGTCGAGCGCGATGCGGGCGACGTGCGGCGGCACGGCCGGCCCCTCGCTGCCGACCAGCAGCGCCTGCCCGTCCCGGGTGAACGCCAGCCCGGTGACGACGTCGCCGGGGTGGTCCGGCACCGGGTCGGTGAGCCCGGTGCGCAGGTCGACGAGCTCGAGCTCGGAGCGGCCGTCGACGTTCCAGACGAGCGCGGCGCGGGCCCCGGCCGGGTCGAGGGCGACCTGGTCGAGGTCGTCGTGTCCCCGGCAGGCGACCTCCCATGCGAGGGAGACCTCGCCGCCGGACTCGTCGTCGCCGATCGAGCAGGCGAGCAGCGCCGGGCGCTCGCGACCCGCGTCGGTGTGCAGGTAGAGCACCGCGCCGGTGACGCCGAAGCGCCCGTCGGCCACGGTGGCGTCGTGCCCGGGGAGCAGGTCCGTGCGCCGGCCGGTCCACAGGTCGATGAGTTCGAGGGTGCGGGCGCCACGGCGGCCGGTGCGCAGGACGGCGCGGCGGCCGTCCCTGCTGACCGCGCAGACCACGGCGGCCGGCCCGGAGCCGAGCACGATCGAGGACCCGTCCCGCACGTCGACGAGGCAGGCGACCCCGGACCCGTCCCCGCCGGAGGCGCGGTCCGAGTAGATGGTGACGCCGAGCTGGCGCCCGGTCGGGGACCAGGCGCCGAGCGTGACGGCCGCGGAGCCGGCGGCGATCTCACGCCGCTCGGTGCCGTCGGGCGAGAGCAGCAGGACCCGGGTGCGCTCCCCGCCGCCGGGGGCGACCTCGCAGGCCACGAACGAGCCGTCCGGGCACCAGCCGACGGCCTTGACGTCGCACGCCACCGCCGGGTCCACCTCGGTGTCCAGCGGCGTGGGCGGCTGCTCGGCGGGGTTCTCGCCCGCCGGCATCGGGCCGACGTAGGCGCGTGGGCGCCCGTCCCGGTCGGAGATCCAGGCCAGCAGGGTGCCGTCCGGGGAGGGCTGCGCGGAGCGGTACGCGGGGGTGAAGAGGTGCTCGTCCAGCTCACCGGCCAGCTGCGCGCGGCGCCGGTCGGTGAAGGTATCGACGTGGACACCGACGTTCATGAGCTAGATCCCCCTCTCCTGTAACCACATCTCCAGCAGTGCCACCTGCCACAACGCGTTCGACCCGAGAGTGGTACGCGCGGTGTTCGGATTCGCGAGCATACGGTCGAGCCAGTCCCCCCGGACAAGCCCCCGCGCCTTGGCCACGGGGTCGGTCACGGCGTCGCGCACCCGCTCCAGGAACGGTCCTTCCAGGTGACGGATCGCGGGCACCGGGAAATACCCCTTGGGCCGGTCGATGACGTCGTCCGGGACGACGCCGCGGGCCGCCTCCTTGAGGACGCCCTTGCCGCCGTGCGCGAGCTTCAGTTCGGGTGGGCAGGCCGCCGCCAGCTCGACGAGCTCGTGGTCCAGGAACGGGACTCGGGCCTCCAGTCCCCAGGCCATCGTCATGTTGTCGACGCGCTTCACCGGATCGTCCACGAGCATGATCGTGCTGTCCAGCCTCAGCGCCGCGTCCAACGTCTCGCTCGCGCCCGGCATTCCGAAGTGCTCGGCGACGAAGGCCCGGCTCGGGTCGTGGTCGAGCAGCCACTCGGGCTCCAGGACGTCGGCCAGCTCGGCGTGCGGCCGGTCGGTGAACACCGCCTGGTAGGCCTGCACGGCCTGGTCACGGGGGGTGTCGCGCAGCGGCGGGTACCAGTCGTACCCGGCGAAGACCTCGTCGGCGCCCTGGCCGGACTGCACGACGGTCACGGACTTCGACACCTGCTCGGACAGCAGGTAGAAGGCCACGCAGTCGTGGCTGACCATCGGCTCGGCCATCGCCGTGATCGCCTCGTCGACGGCCGGGAGCATCCGCGCGGGGTCGACCAGGATCTGCTGGTGGTCGGTGGCGAACTCCGCGGCCACGATGTCGGAGAACTCGAACTCGTCGCCCTTCTCGCCGCCGGCGGCGTGGAAGCCGACGGAGAAGGTCTTCAGCCCCCGCTGTCCCTCCCGCGCCAGCAGCGCCACGACGAGCGAGGAGTCCAGCCCGCCGGAGAGCAGGACGCCCACCGGGACGTCGGCGACCATCCGGCGGCGCACCGCCGTGCGCAGCGCCTCGAGCACGGCCTCCTTCCAGTCCGTGATCCCCAGCTCGGGACGGCGCTCGTGCACCGGGCGCCAGTACACGTGGTCGGCGTGCCGGCCGTCCGGCTCGTAGGTGCGCACCGTGGCGGGCGGTAGCTTGCCGACGCCCGCGAGGATCGTCCGCGGCGCCGGGACGACCGAGTGGAAGGTCATGTAGTGGTGCAGCGCCACCGGGTCGATCGAGGTGTCGACGCCGCCCGCCTCCAGCAGCGCCGGCAGCGACGAGGCGAACCGCAGTACGCCGGCGCCCTCGGTCACGTAGAGCGGCTTGATCCCCAGCCGGTCCCGGCCCAGCACGAGCCGGCCGCTGTCCCGCTCGGCCACGGCGAAGGCGAACATCCCGTGGAAGTGCTCCACGCACTGCGGGCCCCAGTGCGCGTAGGCCTTGAGCACCGTCTCGGTGTCGGAGTCGGAGAAGAACGGGTACCCCGCCGCCTCCAGCTCGCGGCGCAGGTCCCGGTAGTTGTAGATGCAACCGTTGAACACCACGGCGAGCCCGAGCGCGGAGTCGACCATCGGCTGGGCGCCCCGCTCGGACAGGTCGATGATCTTCAGACGGCGGTGGCCCAGCGCCACCGGGCCCGCCGCGTGCACCCCGGTCCCGTCCGGGCCGCGGCGCTCCATCGCCTTGACGATCCGGGCGACGACCGCCGGGTCGGCCGGGCTGCCGTCGAACCGCATCTCACCGGCGATACCGCACATGTTCCTGCTCCCAACTGCGTCGTGCGCCCCTGGTCGACTACCGGAGGATCCAGGTGTCCTTGGCCCCGCCGCCCCGCGACGAGTTGACGATGAGGCTGCCCGGCGGCGCGACCCGCGAGAGGGCCGCGGGGACGACGTCGAGGTGCGCCCGGCCGCCGTACTGGCTCTGGAACACGAAGGCCCGCAGGTCGACCGCCCGCGGCTCCAGCCGGTTCCCGGAGAAGGTCGGGTGGGTGGACAGCGACACCATGTCCTGGGCCACCCACCCGGCCGGCTCGGCCCGGATCAGCTTCTCCACCTCGGTGAGCTCCGAGCGCTCGGCGTGCGGGCCGATCACGATCCCGCTGCCGCCGTACCCGTCGACGGGCTTGAGCACGAGCTCGTCGAGCCGGTCGAGCACCTCGGCGCGCCGCTCGTCGTCGACGCAGGGGTAGGTCGGGACGATGTCCAGCAGCGGGGCCTCGTCGAGGTAGTAGGTGATCATGTCGGGGACGTAGGCGTAGACGAGCTTGTCGTCGGCCACGCCGTTGCCCAGCGCGTTGAGCAGCGCGACCCGGCCCCGGGACACCGCGCTCGCCAGCGCCCGCCCGATCGGCCGCATGTCGGCGCCGCGGGAGTTCATCAGGTCCTTCTCGTCCATCCGACGGTAGAGGGCGGAGAGCCGCCGCTTCCCGCCCGTCGTCACCAGGTAGACGCCGTCGTCGGTGACCTGCAGGTCCCGGGGCGTCACCACCGGCACGCCCATCCGGTCGGCGAGCAGCCGGTGCTCGAAGAAGGCCGAGTCGGAGGGGCCCGACGACAGCAGCGCCACCTCGTCGGCGCCGGGGCTGCCGGAGTCGGTCGCCGAGAGCAGCGCGGCCCGCAGCCGTCCGGGCACGTCCTCGAGCCCGACGACGCCGGTGGGCGGCTCCAGGTCGCTCATCACGCTGCGGACCAGGCGCCGGCTCATGATCGAGTAGCCGATGCCGGACGGCACGCGCAGGTTGTCCTCGAGCACGAGCCAGCGGTCCGGTGCGTCGCGGACCAGGTCGATCCCGGCCACGGCGATCCGCACGACGTCACCGGGCACGATCTCGCCCTCGCGGTTCCGGCCGGGCGCCCCGTCGACGACCGCCGCGGGGACGACGCCGTCGTGCAGGATGCGGCGCTCGCCGTAGACGTCCCGGACGAACAGCTCCAGCGCCCGGACCCGCTGCGCGAGCCCCGCCTCGAGGACGTGCCAGTCCTCGGCGCTCACGATCCGCGGCACCAGGTCCAGCGGGAAGAGCCGGGCCTCCGCCGTGCCGTCCTCGGGACCGAACGTCACCCCGCGCGCCCGCTGCTCGGTCTCGAGCGCGGACTCCGCGGCGACCATCCCGCGCGGCCCGAGGCGCTCCAGCGCCCGGAACATCCAGCCGTACTGCGGCAGGACGGTGCCGCCGTCGCTGACCGCCTCGTCGAACCCGCCCGGCCGGTAGTCGGCGAGCAGCTCGCGGGCGAGCGGCACCTCGACCGGGGGCTCGATCGAGAGCAGCCGGCCCTGGGTGTGGGCGACGAGGGCGTCGACCACGTCCGTCAGCCGGCCGCGGCGGCCGAACATCCGGCGCTGCCGGGCGGCGGCGCTGCCGCGCTCCAGGGTGGCCTGCGACAGCGCGAGGACCTGCTCCCAGTCGCCCAGCTCCTCCAGCTGCGGGCGCAGCATGTCGACGAGCTGCCCGACCAGCAGCGGGGGCGAGACCAGCGACGGACCGACCAGGTCCACGAGGTCGCCCTCGAGCCCGGAGCGCGCGGCCCGCCAGTTCGCCGAGCGCAGCAGCTCCTGCCGGCTCGTCGGCAACGGCAGGCCCTTGTCCAGGTCCGCGCGGGCCTTGCACACCAGGGCCCGGAACAGCCCGGCGATGAGGACGACGTCGTCGACCTCCGTGCAGGCGTCGCACACCCGCAGCTCGACGGTCGGCACGTGCGCACTCGGCCGGATGTCGAAGTAGAGCATGCCGGGGTCGCTGATCGTGCCCGACGCGATCAGCTCGTGGACCATCGCGTCGTACTCGGCCGCCGTCTCGACCATCGCCGGCGGGCCGGAGGTCGGCCAGCGCGACCAGACCATGCTGCGGTAGCTCGCGTAGCCGGTGTCGTTGCCGCGCCAGTACGGCGAGCTGGCCGACAACGCGAGCAGGATGTGCAGGTAGGGGGCCACGCGCCGGACGACCTGCACCGCGGTGTCGCGGTCCGGCACGTCGACGTGCACCTGCGCGCCGCAGATGTGCTGCTCCCGCACGAGCATCTGGTACTCGTGCTGCATCTTCTCGTAGCGGGCCCCGGCGGAGATGTCGTCGCCGGTCAGGTCGACGAGCGGGACGGTGCCGGCCGCGACGATCCCCAGCCCGTGCGGCTCGGCGACGCTCTCCAGCTTCGCCCGCAGCCGGCGCAGGTGGGCGCCCAGGTCGTCGAGCGTCTCGCAGACCGGCGTGTTCGTCTCGACCAGCGAGCGCTGCAGCTCCCGCGCGAACTCGGCCCCGTCGAGCTGGGGGAGGAGGGTGTCGGCCTCGGGCGCGGCACGGCGCGTCTCGAGGTCCACGACGTGGAACTCCTCCTCGACCCCGAGGAGGGGCTTCCCGGCGCCACTCATGCGAGTGACGCTAGGGGCCGATTGTTACGTACGGATAGCCTGCGCGCGGGGCCCTGCTCACGTGTGGCGGTCTCGGCCGGCGTACGCCGCGTCGAAGAAGGCGAGCTCGAGATCCACGGCCTCGGCGAAGTACCGGGCGACACGCCCGGGGTCCGCGGCGCGCGGCGCGCTGCGGTCCAGCTCGGCGCGCAGGAAGGTGACCCAGGCCTCGAACTCGGGGCCACGGTGCAGGTCGATCCACCCCCGGGAGATCGGGTCGCTCGGCAGCGCGTCATGGGGGCGGGATGCCCAGTCGAGGTAGAGCCATTCCGCGACGAGGAGCACGGCGACGATCTCCGGGTAGCTCCCGCCGGTGCGAGCGACGTCCATCAGGGCGACGAACCCCTCGGTCGGCGCCCCGCGCTCGGGGGCGGTCCGGTCGGCGTCGGGCACGCCGAGGAGGTCGAAGGAGCGGTGGAAGTAGTCGTGCTCGTCGCCGGCGACCACACCGACCTGGCGGGCGTGCACCACCCGGGCCGCGGCGTCGTCACAGGTGGCGACGGCCGCGCCCAGCAGGGCCAGGAAGGCGTCGCAGAACTGGAAGTCCTGCACGAGGTAGCGGCGCAGCACGTCCGGCGGCACGGTCCCGGCCCACAGCTCCTCGACGAACCGATGCCCGACGGCGGCATCCCAGGTCTCCCGGCCGGACTCGCGCAACTCCTGCGAAAGGCTCACGTGCGGTGAGCCTAGGTCTCCCGGGGCCAGGGGACGCCGGGGTGGGGCGAGCGTGCCTCCGCCCCGGCCGCGGCCAGCTCGCCGGCGGCGACGGCGCGGGCGAGGGCGGCCACCACCTCCAGCTCGGCGTGCTGGGCCCGGGCCTGCGCGGGGGTCATCGGATCGCCGTGTCCCGGGACGTACGTGCCGACGTCGAGGGCGAGCAGCGCCGCGACGGCGTCGGCCCAGGCGAGCGGGTGGGCGTCCTCGTAGTCCGGCGGGGCGCCGGACTCCAGCAGGTCGCCCGCGAACAGCACGCCCGCGTCGGGCACGTGGACCGCGAGGTCGTGGTCGGTGTGCCCGGGCCCGGGGGCGACCGGCACGACCTCCCGCCCGCCGAGATCCAGTGCCGGGGGAGCGGGCCCGGGTGGTACCGGCTCGGTCTCCTCGAGCGCCACGGCCGTCGCCGGGTCGCCGTCGGCACGGTAGTGGGCGGCCCAGTGATCACGCTGTGCGGCGGCGGTGCGGTCCAGCGCGGCCCGGCAACCGGGGTGCGCCAGGACCGGGGCGGGCAGGAACGCCGCGGTGCCGAAGCAGTGGTCGAAGTGGGCGTGGGTGAGCACGACGGTCACGGGCAGGGTGGTCACCGCACGTACCGCGGCCGCCAGCTCGGCACCCTGCCGGTGGTCGCCGCCGGTGTCGATCACCAGGGCGCGCTCGCCGCCGAGGACCAGCCCGGTGGTCAGGTCGAGCTCGGCGTGCCGGCGGGCCAGGACCCCGTCGCCCAGCTCGACCCAGGCCGTCCGGCCCGGCTCCACCCTGCTCATCGTCCGGCCCGCACGGAGCGGACCCTACCGCCGTCGCCCCACCTCCGAGATCCGTAGCGCGAGTCGCGTTGTGGGCTTCCGCGAGTCGCGCCCTGGGCTCCCGCGAGTCGCGCTGTGGGTTTCCGCGAGTCGCGCCCTGGGCTCCCGCGAGTCGCGCTGTGGGCTCCCGCGAGTCGCGCCCGCGAGTCAGACCGCGACCCGCATGATCCGGTCCCGGGCACCGGTCTCGCCCCCGAGGACGTCGGCCGTCCCGTCGGCCCAGCGGGCGGCGGACCAGGTGGCGGCCAGGGCGTCGAGGCAGTCGTCGAGCCGGGCGCCCTCCGGGAGGTCGGCCAGCGCCCGGGCCGGGTCCACCCAGCGGGTCAGCGCCGCGATGCGCTGGCCCGCACCCCGCGCCGTCTTCTTCGACGCGAACTCCGTCCCCGGTGCCAGCCCGCGCACCGCCAGCTCGGGATGCACCTCGATGACGTTGTCGGGCAACGGGTGCACGGCGTCCCAGGAGAGGATCTGCCGCCGGATGTTGTAGGTCTGGACGCTGATCCCGCGCCCGGTCAGCTCGCGGGCGCGGCGCACGGCCGCCTCGTGCGTCGGTGCGAGCAGCACCTCGCGCGGCGGTGCCGGGAACACCGACGACCGGGCCCGGCCGAGCCGGGCGGCGCACAGGACGTCACACGGGCGGGGTAGGCCGTCGGCGGGCAGCGCGAGCGGGATGTCCACCCCGACCGCCGCATAGCCGGCGGTCACGTCGGCCACCTCGACGGCGCTCGCCACCACGGCCCAGCGCACCGTCCACCGGGGAGCGCGGCCGTGCAGCCGCACCACCACCCAGCCGCCAGGCACCCCGTCCACCCCGGCGATCCCGGCGCCATCGTCCATGAGGCAGGATTCTCGCCGTGCGCGTCTACCTCGGCAGCGACCACGCCGGCTTCGAGCTGAAGGCCCGGCTCTCCGAGCACCTCACGGGTGCGGGTCACGACGTCGTCGACGTCGGTGCCCTGACCTACGACCCGGACGACGACTACCCGGCCTTCTGCATCGACACCGCCCGCCGTGTGGTCGGCGACCCCGGCAGCCTCGGGGTCGTGATCGGCGGCTCGGGCAACGGCGAGCAGATCGCCGCGAACAAGGTGAAGGGTATCCGGGCCGCCCTGGCCTGGAGCACCGAGACGGCGAAGCTCGCCAGGGAGCACAACGACGCCCAGGTCGTCGGCATCGGCGCCCGCCAGCACAGCGAGGACGAGGCGCTCGCCATCGTCGACGCCTTCCTCGCCACGCCCTTCTCGCGGGGCGAGCGGCACCAGCGCCGCATCGACCAGCTCGCCGCCTACGAGCAGACGGGCGCGTCCGCCGAGCAGGCCTGATGCCCGAGGGGCACACGCTGCACCGGCTGGCGCGGCGGCACCAGGCGCTGTTCGCGAGGCGACCGGTCGCGGTCAGCAGCCCACAGGGCCGGTTCGCCGAGTCGGCCGCGCTGCTCGACGGCCAGGTGCTGACCCGGGCCGAGGCGCACGGCAAGCACCTGTTCCACCGCTTCGGCCCCGATGTCGTGCACGTGCACCTCGGCCTGTACGGGACGTTCGACGAGGGCGAGCTACCCGCGCCGGAGCCGCGCGGCCAGCTGCGCCTGCGGTACGTCGGCGAGACGCACTTCGCCGACCTGCGCGGGCCGACGGCGTGCGAGCTGCTCACCCGCGCCGAGGTGAGGGCGATCCGCGAGCGGCTCGGCCCGGACCCGCTCCGCCGCGACTTCGACGCGGAACGGGTGTGGCAGCGCCTCTCGCGGTCGGCCTCCCCGCTCGCGACACTGCTGATGGACCAGCGGGTGCTCGCCGGCGTCGGCAACGTCTACCGCGCCGAGCTGCTCTTCCGGCACGGGCTGGACCCGCAGATCCCCGGGCGGGCGCTCGACCGTGGCACGTGGGACGCGATGGCCCCGGACCTCGTGGCCCTGATGAGGGACGGCGTGCGGCGCGGCCGGATCGACACCGTCCGGCCCGAGCACGACCCGCGCCGCACGGGGCAGGCCGCGCGGAGGGACCGGCACGGCGGCGAGGTGTACGTCTACCGCCGAGCCGGGATGCCCTGCCTGGTCTGCGGCACCGAGGTCCGGACCGCCACCCATGCCGCCCGCAACCTGTTCTGGTGCCCCACCTGCCAGGCGGGATGACCCCGGCCGCGCGGGTCAGGCGGGTGTCGCCTCCAGCACGACGAGCCCGACCGGCGACGTCGTCGGCACGATCCGTCGCAGCGTGAGGCCGGCCGAGGCGAACAGCCCGCCGAACTCGCGCGCGGTCCGCTCGCGCCCCGTCGCGAGCAGCAGCATCGTGGCGTCCATGCGGATCACCGCGGGGCCGTCCGCGGCCCGCTCCGGCAGTAACGCGTCAACGACCAGCAGCGTCGCGGCGGGACCCATCGCCTCCCGGCAGCGGTCGAGGATGCAGCGGGCGTCGGCGTCGTCCCAGTCGTGGACGACGCGCGACAGCAGGTAGGCGTCGCCACCGGTCGGGACCCCGGTGAAGAAGTCCCCGGCGACCACCTCGGTGCCCTCCGGCACCCGCGCCCCGGCCACCACCTCGCCGCGGTCGAGCAGCACCCCCGCCAGGCCCGGCGTGGCGGTGAGGATGGCCGAGAGCAGGACGCCGGTGCCGCCGCCGACGTCGACGAGCCGCCGGAAGCGACCGAAGTCGTAGGCGGCGACGACGTCGGCCGCCTCGCGCGCCGACCGGTCGGCCATCGCCGCCTGGAACGCCGCCAGATCGGCCGGCCGCCGTGCGACGTGGTCGAAGAAGGCCTCGCCCCTCGCCCGCTCGAAGGCGACCCCGCCCTCCCGCACGGCGTCGGGCAGCGCCGGGGCGGCGGTCGCGTACACCCCGCCCCGGGCGCGGACGGCGCCGCGCAGCGAGCCCGGGACGTCGGAGCGCAGCAGCCGCCCACTGGGGGTCAGGGAGAGCGTCCCGTCGGGGAACTCGGCCAGCACGCCTTCCGCGACGAGCACGCGCAGCACCCTGCGCAGCGGCTCGGGTCGGGCGCCGACCTCCGCGGCGAGCCCGTCGGCGTCGCACGCTCCGCGTGCCAGCACGTCGGCCACCCCGAGCTCGGCGGCGACGTACAGCGCGGCGGTGACCAGGTAGCCGTCGGCGAGCCGGGAGAGCCGGGCGGCGGCATCGGCCCCCGGATCCGGGAACTGCGGCGGAGGCTGCGGTGCCGCCGGTGGTGCGGTCGCTGACGTGGTCGGTGTCGGCACGACCATGGGGACCTCCTGTCGTCGACACGCAGGAGAGAGCCCGGCGGGCGCGAGAGATACCGGCGAAGGTCCCGGAGGCCGGCCCCGGAACGGGGGACGGAGGGGCGGGACGCCGACAGGGCCCGCAACGACACGACCGGCCCGGGTCGTTGCTCTCCGGGCCGGTCAGTGGCGCAGGGCCGGGCGAGCCGGCCGGACGTCGTTGACGCTGGGTTACCCGCGGCTCAGAAGTCGAAACCTCCGAAGTCGCCGCCGCCGAAGTCGCCCCCGAAGTCACCACCGAAGTCACCACCGGCGTCGCCGCCCATGTCGCCCCCGGCGTCGCCGCCCATGTCGCCCCCGGCGTCGCCGCCCATGTCGCCGCTGCCGTCGCCGCCGGCGGCCATGTCCGCGGCCATCGCGTCCGAGTAGCCGTCGGCGTACGCGCTGCCGGCCATGCCCGAGAACATCGCGCTGAACAGCAGGGCCGAGCCGACACCCCAGGCACCGGCGACCAGGGCCGGCTTCCACCAGGGCTGGCTGTACCAGCCGGCGGGCACCGGCCGGCCGGCGACGTTGCCGCCGGGGTAGTAGTGCGCGTTGCGCTCCGAGGGGTTCGGCGAGGCGCTGTAGTGCTGGCCCTCGACGTCGACCTCACGCTCCTCGGTGACCGCGCCCGCACGGGCCTGGCCGGGCAGCGGCGGCAGCTCGGGGCCGGGGTCGAGGTCCATAGCGGTGCGTGCCGCACGGACGTAGTAGAGGCCCTCGTAGGCGGTCTCGGTGACGCCCCGGGCCTGGGCGGTCGTGCGGGCCTGGTCGAGCTGGGAGCCGGCCGCGGTGTAGCGCTCGGAGGCGTCGGCGAGGGCCTGCTTGGCCGCCTCGTTGGTGCCGACGAGGTTGAGCACCTGGCCGCCGAGGCGCTCGACCCAGCGGCGGGCGTCGGCCTTGGCGTCCTCGAGCTCGCGTGCCTGGCCGGCGTTGCGGTTGCGGACCAGCCAGACGACGCCCGCCACCACGGCGAGCAGCAGGACGATGGTCACGAGGTCCACGGGTTCTCCTTGTCGGCGGGTTCTGCACACCGACAACGGACAGACCGGCACGAACGTTCCCGGGCCTAGGATCGTGTCCGTGGCGGACGGCAAACCGGTCGAGGCGTGGATGACCGACATGGACGGCGTGCTCGTCCACGAGGGGAGCATCATCCCCGGGGCCGATGCCTTCGTGCGCCGCCTCCGCGAGACCGGCACGCCCTTCCTGGTGCTCACCAACAACTCGATCTACACGCCCCGCGACCTGCAGTTCCGGTTGCGGAACACCGGGATCGAGGTGCCGGTCGAGGCGATCTGGACCTCGGCGCTGGCCACCGCGGCGTTCCTCGACAACCAGCGGCCGGGCGGTTCGGCGTACGTCGTCGGCGAGGCCGGGCTGACCACGGCCCTGCACGAGATCGGCTACGTGCTGACGGAGTCGGACCCGGACTACGTGGTGCTGGGGGAGACCCGGACCTACAGCTTCGAGGCGGTCACGACCGCGATCCGGCTCGTCGAGCGTGGCGCCCGGTTCGTCGCCACGAACCCCGACGCGACGGGCCCGTCGAACGAGGGGAGCCTGCCCGCCACGGGGTCGGTCGCGGCCCTGATCACCCGGGCCACGGGGGTCGACCCGTACTTCGTGGGCAAGCCGAACCCGCTGATGATGCGGGCGGCCCTGAACCGCCTGGAGGCACACTCCGAGACCACGGTCATGATCGGCGACCGGATGGACACCGATGTCGTCGCGGGCATGGAGGCCGGGATGCGCACGGTGCTGGTGCTCTCCGGGATCATGCGGGCCGAGGCTGTCGACCGCTACCCGTACCGGCCCACCCGCGTGGTGGGCTCGATCGCGGAGCTCGTCGACGAGATCTGACTCGAGGCGCCCGCCACCGTCCCCGAGAGTCGGGAGACCGTGCCGCGCGAGTCGGGAGTTCGTGCGACGCGAGTCGGGACTTCTCCCCGCGCGAGTCGCGAGGCGGATTCCGCGTCGGGTCCTCGCTCTGGCGCCTCGCGCCGCGCGGCAAGGGGGCCTGCCGGGACCAGGTGGTCCACGCCGGCGGACACCACCGGCGTGGACCGGCGGCCGGTGAGGGAGGGGTTCTCCCGGCCGCGGGGTCGGCGTGCACGCCCGCACGATCCGAAGTTCGTCCCGGCTGCGCGCCCCGTGGATTGTCTCGGCCGGTTCATCCGCCGTGTTACGCGGTGTCACGTGAGCATCGACCCCGGGTGGGGCCCCGACCGTCACCCCGCCCTGCGAGTGCGTCTGGAGCGTGGACGAGCGGAAGCGCGCGCGGTTCTCCACGCACGCGCCAGAACACCCGGCCCGCCACGGCGCCCGCGGCGGGCCGGAGCAGGACGGCGAATCAGCCGGTCGCGTAGGTCTCCGCGGTCTTGCTGTCGAACTCGAGTGCGACGAAGGGCTCGTCCCCGATCACCCACGCGTCGTGCCCGGGCGGGACCTGGTAGGCGTCGCCGGGCGCGAGGTCGAGCTCGCCGCCGCTGTCGTCCCGCAGGCGCAGGCGTCCCGCGATCACGTAGCCGAGGTGCGCCGTCTGGCAGCTCGCCGTCCCGCGGCCGGCTTGATGCACTCCGACCAGCGCCAACCCGGCTGGAGGGTGATCCGGCCGACGGTCGCGCCGGGCAGGTTGACCACGTCGAGCACCGTCTTGTCCGGACGGCGGGACTCGTCCGGGTCGTCCAGGCTCCGCTTGTCCATCCCCGCCATGTCGCAAATCCTCTCCGGTCGATGACGACGCCGTCGTCGGTCGGGGAGGAGCGGGGCAGCCCTGCGGCCGTGCGTTCGATACGTAGTTCCCCCACGGCATCCCGCATCTACCGCCGGCTTGCGAACCACACGGATGTGATTACCCTCGGTCCCATGGGCGACACCTTGTGGTGGAGCTGCACTTCCTGCGGCTCCTACGCCGAACTTCCCGCCGAGGAGTCCGAGGGCTTCGACATCGGGTGCCCGGACTGCCGGAGCCCCATGTCGGCCCAGTGGTACTGGGAGGACCGGGCCGGCGAGGCGGCCTGACTCACCCGGCGTTCGGGTCACCTGCGGGGCCGAGCAGCTCCGCGGGAAGGTCACGGTACGGGAGCCAGGCCTCGGGCGTCGGGCCGTCGGTGCGGGTGAGCTGACGCAGCGTGACGGCGACGACGGCCCGCCCGACCGGGTCCTGCGGGAGCCCGACGGGCGCCCGTCCGGCCCGGACCGCCTCCCGCACGGACTCCTTGAGCGCGCGCAGCAGGGGATCTCCCGCGACGTCGAGGACGGCGTCGAAGCGCGCCAGCCGGTCCGGGTCGAAGGCGTGCGGTCGTCCGAGGTGGTCCGCCGCGGGGTGTGGGGGATAGGCGTGCGCGACGGCGACGTACCCCGCCCGCACCGGCGTGGTCGGCCCGGGCTCGCGGCCGAGCAGGTGGGGCAGCAGGTGGGTGTGCGGGCCGAGCGGTGACCGCTGGTCGGGCCCGGGAATCGGGGCGTACACCTCGACCCGACCGACGGCCGTCAGGAACACGCGGTGCGGGCTGCGGGCCACCAGCTCGGCCCCGAGGGGCGTGGCGAACAGTGGTTCCCCCGCGTGCGCCCCGATCAGGGCCAGCAGCTCGAGGTCCTCGGTCCGCACACAGGCGTCGACGGTCGGGGTGCCGAGCCCGAGGTCGACGAGGACGGCCCCGCGGTCGGCGGGCCGCAGCGCGTCGGCGTCCGGCCCCAGTTCCGTGATCGCCGCCCGGCCCGCCCGCCGCGCCTCACCGTGGGGGAGGCAGAACGCCACCGCCTGCGTCCAGTGCAGGTCCCGCCCCGCGGGCGTCTC
Organism: Pseudonocardia oceanicola; assembly: GCF_047200735.1. NCBI lineage: Bacteria > Bacillati > Actinomycetota > Actinomycetes > Pseudonocardiales > Pseudonocardiaceae > Pseudonocardia > Pseudonocardia oceanicola. Next base: position 27,672 of record NZ_JBJZON010000021.1, on the reverse strand, counting down.
GTAGGCGACCGGGACAGTCCCGGGCGGCGGTTCGAGCCGGATCCCGCCCCGTGGCGTGACGACCGCGGCCGGGCCGGCCTCGGTGACCTCCTCCGGGTCTCGGGCGAACTCCGCGATCGCGCCCGGCGGCCCCATGCTCCAGCCCGTCGCGGGGTCACCGAGCAGCTCACGACCCAGCCCGTGCGCGTCGACCACGCCCCGATGCTCGTCGCGGCCCTGGCCCGCCGCAAGGCGGCCCGGGAGACCAGCCCTTGTCCGCGGGGTGCGCCCGGGCGCATGCTGGAGAGCCGTACCGAGCAGAAGCCGAGGTGCACGACCGGGTCCGGCCCGGCCCACCGCCAGCACGTCCTGAGCACATCTCGAGGGATCCCGTGTCGGTCAGCTACGACATCGTCGTCAAGAGGAAGAACCGGACGAGCGCGAGCTCCCCGCACCCGACCCGGGGCGACTCCAACCGCTCCTGGTGGCCGAACCGGCTGAACCTGAAGATGCTGGCCCGGAACCCCCCCGTCGTCGACCCGATGGGCGAGGAGTTCGACTACGCCGCGGAGTTCGAGTCCCTCGACCTGGAGGCCGTCCGACGCGACATCGAGGAGGTCCTGACCACCTCGCAGGACTGGTGGCCCGCCGACCACGGCCACTACGGCCCGCTCATGGTCCGGATGGCGTGGCACGCCGCCGGCACGTACCGCATCCACGACGGCCGGGGCGGCGCCGGTACCGGCATGCTCCGCTTCGCACCCCTGAACAGCTGGCCGGACAACAAGGGCCTGGACAAGGCGCGCCGGCTGCTGTGGCCGGTGAAGCGGAAGTACGGACGGAAGCTCTCCTGGGCCGATCTCACGATCTTCGCGGGCACCGTGGCGCTGGAGTCGATGGGCCTGCGCACCTTCGGGTTCGGCGGCGGCCGGGCGGACGTCTGGGAGCCCGACGCGGACGTCTACTGGGGCCCCGAACGCGCCTGGCTCACCGACGAGCGGCACACCCGGGTCCGCGAGCTGGAGAGCCCCCTGGCCGCCTCCGAGATGGGCCTGATCTACGTGGACCCGGAGGGCCCGCACCGCGTGCCGGACCCGCTCCTGGCGGGTCGCGACATCCGGGAGACCTTCCGGCGGATGGGACTGGACGACGAGGAGACCGTCGCGCTGATCGTGGGCGGCCACACGTTCGGCAAGACCCACGGCGCGGCCCCGCAGGACCATCTCGGGCCGGAACCCGAGGGCGCCCCGTTGGAGGAGCAGGGGCTGGGCTGGCGCAACAGCTTCGGCACGGGCAAGGGTGCCCACGCGATCAGCAGCGGGCTGGAGGGGACCTGGACGCCCACCCCGACGCGGTGGGACCACAGCTTCCTGCAGACCCTCTTCGGCTACGAGTGGGACGCGGTCCTGAGCCCGGCCGGCGCGTGGCAGTGGGTCCCGACCGGCGGGGCCGGGGCCGGCACGGTGCCGGACGCCCACGACCCGTCCAGGACCCATGTCCCGACGTTCCTGACGACGGACCTGGCCCTGCGGTTCGACCCGGGCTACGCGCCGATCTCCCGGCGGTACCTGGAGCACCCGGACCTGCTGGCGGACGCGTTCGCCCGGGCCTGGTTCAAGCTCACCCACCTCGACATGGGTCCCGTGCGGCGCTACCGGGGGCCGCTGGTCCCCGCCGAGACGCTGATCTGGCAGGACCCGGTGCCGGAGGTGGACCACCCGCTCGTGGGGACCGAGGACGTCGCCGCCCTCAAGAAGCAGCTCCTGGCGTCGGGCCTGTCGGTGTCGCAGCTCGTGGGCACCGCCTGGGCCGCCGCCTCGACCTTCCGCACCAGCGACAAGCGCGGCGGGGCGAACGGGGCGCGGATCCGCCTCGAGCCGCAGCGGCGGTGGGAGGTCAACGAGCCCGACCGGCTGGCCGACGTCCTGGGTGTCCTGGAGGAGGTCCGGGAGTCGTTCCACCGTTCCCGCGGCGACGACACGCGGATCTCCCTGGCCGACCTGATCGTGCTCGGCGGGTGCGCGGCCGTCGAGCAGGCCGCCCACGAGGCCGGCCACGCGGTCGAGGTCCCGTTCACCCCGGGCCGCACGGACGCCTCCCAGGACCAGACCGACGTCGCCTCGTTCGGCCCGCTCGAGCCCGTCGCTGACGGGTTCCGCAACTACGTCCGCAGGGCCGACCGGGTGCCACCCGAACACCTGCTGGTCGACCGGGCCCACCAGCTGACGCTGTCCGCGCCGGAGATGACCGTCCTGGTGGGTGGGCTGCGGGTGCTGGGCGCGAACTTCCGGCAGAGCCCGCTCGGCGCGTTCACCTCCCGACCCGGGTCGCTGACCACCGACTTCTTCGTCAACCTGCTCGACATGGGCACGGAATGGGCGCCGAGCGGATCCGGGCAGGTCTTCGAGGGCCGCGATCGCGCCACCGGTGAGCTGCGCTGGACGGCCAGCCGGGTCGACCTGATCTTCGGCTCGAACTCCGAGCTCCGTGCCCTCGCCGAGGTCTACGGCAGCGACGACGCCGGGGAGAAGTTCGTGCGGGACTTCGTGGCGGCCTGGGACAAGGTCATGAACCTCGACCGCTTCTGACCGTCCGCCGTGCCGGGCACGACCGGACCCGGACCGACCTGGTCGGGGTGGCGGGATTTGAACCCACGGCCCCTCGCTCCCAAAGCGAGTGCGCTACCAAGCTGCGCCACACCCCGTCGAGGATCAGTGTACGGGGAGGGGCGGGGTGTGCCGGGGCCGGGCGATCGATCCGCTACGCTGAGGTCCGTCCACGGAGTGATCCGGGGGCACGCGGGCGTAGCTCAATGGTAGAGCCCCAGTCTTCCAAACTGGCTACGCGGGTTCGATTCCCGTCGCCCGCTCCACTGCTGACCTGCGACGATGCTCCGGCGAAGATCATTTGAAGATCGCCGTGGAACCATTTCATGGCACGAACGTCACCTATACCAAAGTTTGGTCCTCGCCACTTGACTGCGTCCGCCCGTCGCATGCGTGCTTGTGGGGTGCGCGTCGGCGTAGGGCTTGTCGGGGCTGCGGAGTCTCATCTCTGCCGAAACGATCTCGTCGGGCCGCCGGGTCGACGATCAGCCGCGCGCGCTGCGCCGGCCTGCTCCATCGAACCGGGGCCGAATGGGCCAGGACTCCCGGCACCACGCGACGGACGCGGCCGTCCGCGAACTAACGATGGGACTGACCGGGGACCGCTTCACCCAGGAGATACTCGCCAGCCGCAAGCCGCTGATCGTGGCGCACGCGGAGGCGGAAGAGCGGCTATTCCGCTACATGGTTCGGGCCCACAACGTCCGGTCCATGATGGGCGTCCCGATGGTCCTGCGCGGCAGGGTGATCGGCATCTTCACGCTGGACGACGAGACCAGCTGCACGTGTTCACGGACGCTGAAGGACATCGCCTCGGCGTTCGCCGATTACTCCGGGGAAGCCGCTGTTGCAGCGGCCTCCCACACCAGCGATCACGGAAGGGGCAGCTGCCTCCCTGCCGCAATTGATCAAGGCCGACGACGGGACGCTGATCGTGAACGAGCTGTTCGGCATCGCGTGGCCGCGTTCGACATCGAGCCCGACGGCACCCTGGCCCGCGTCGCGACGTCGCCGCCTGCGGCGACCGGGTGACGAGCCCAAGTGGGAGAAGCGGATCGAGGGCGCCATGATCGTCCCCGACGGGTGACGATGGACGCCGAGGGCGCGATCCGGATGGCCGACTGCGTACATCAGCGCGCCGTGGGCCCGCCGACGGCGGCAAGATCCTCGACGAGGTCAGTATCGCCCCGAGCGGGGTAGCGACTCGATTTCGGACAGTTGTGACCCAGCCCGCAGTCCTACCGTCCTCCCCTGCTGCGACGGTCATTTCCAGAACGAGGAGTGTGCAATGACGACAGCGAAGTCTTCTGCCGACGCCCCCGACCGGAACAAGGACGGCGACGTGCTCGACGTGCTGGTCATCGGAGGCGGGTTCTCCGGCCTCTACCAGCTCGACCGCCTCCGGGACCTCGGCTTCGACGTCAAGGTCTGGGACTCCGCCGGCGGCCTCGGCGGCATCTGGTGGTGGAACTGCTATCCGGGTGCTCGCACGGACACCGTCGGGCACATCTACCAGTTCTCGCACAAGGATTTGTGGAAGGACTACGACTTCCGCGAGCGCTACCCGGACTTCGCAGGTGTGCGCGACTACTTCGAGTACGTCGACAGCAAGCTCGAGCTGACCAAGGACGTCGAGTTCAACGCCTTCGCCGCACAGGCGCAGTGGGACGAGGACGCCCGTGAATGGACCGTCTACTCGTCCGACGGCAAGCAGCAGAAGGCGCGCACCGTTCTGGTCGCGACCGGGTTCGGCGCCAAGCCGCTCTACCCGAACATCCCCGGCATGGAGACCTTCGCCGGCGAGTGCCACCACACGGCGCGGTGGCCGCAGGACGGTCTCGACATGACCGGCAAGAAGGTCGTTGTCATCGGCACCGGCGCCAGCGGAGTCCAGGTCGTGCAGGAGGCCGCGCACGACGCTGCTGAGGTCACCGTCTTCCAGCGGACCCCCAACCTGGCTCTGCCGATGCGTCAGCGCCGGCTCGACCGTGCCGACAACGACGCGGTGCGCGGAGACCTGCCCGAGCGGTTCGACACCCGTTACAGGGCGTTCGCAGGCTTCGACTTCGACTTCATGCCCGAGAACGCCGCCGACGCGACCGAGGAGGAGCGCCGCACCACCTACGAGCGGTGCTGGGCAGAGGGCGGGTTCCCGCTGTGGCTGGGCATGTACCAGGACCTGCTCGCCGACGAGGCGGCCAACCGCACCTTCTACGACTTCTGGCGCGAGAAGGTCCACGAGCGCGTCAAGGACGTCGCCACTGCGGAGCTGCTCGCGCCCGCCGAGCCCCCGCACCCGTTCGGGGTGAAGCGGCCTGCCCTCGAGCAGGACTACTTCGACGTCTTCAACCAGGACAACGTCCGCTTGATCGACCAGAACGACGAGCCGGTCCTGGAGATCGTCGAGAACGGGGTGGTCACCAAGAACGGCCTGATCGAGGCCGACGTCATCGTGCTGGCCACCGGCTTCGACAACAACCGCGGCGGCATCCTGGCGATCGACATCCAGGGCGTGGACGGTGAGCGACTGCAGGACAAATGGGCGGACCGCGTCGACACATTCATGGGCCTGTCGACCTCGGGCTTCCCCAACATGCTGTTCCTGTACGGCCCGCAGAGCCCGTCCGGGTTCTGCAACGGTCCGACCTCCGCGGAGTACCAGGGCGACATCGTGGTCGAGTTCCTCGAGCACGTGCGCCGGAACGGGCACAGCCGCTTCGAGTCGACCACCACGGCCGAGAAGGAGTGGACGGCTCACGTCGACGAGCTGTTCGAGGGCTCGATGTTCACCAAGGCGCGCTCCTGGTATTGGGGCGCCAATGTCCCGGGCAAGCCGGCCCAGATGCTGAACTACTCGGGCGGCGTGCCGACGTACTTCGGCAAGTGGGACGAGGTGAAGACGGCCGGGTACCGCGAGTACGACCTGAGCTGAACGAGCCGGATGCGAGAGCGCCGGACGCCCGCGGGCGTCCGGCCCTTCGTCGTTTCGGCTCGGTGGTCTCGGCTCGGTGGTCGCCCCAGGCTGTGTGCTGTGTCATCTCTCTCGGCTCCTACGGCCTCCCCAGCCGGCGGCGCACGGCGCCACTGCTGCCCGGGATCGTCGGTGCTTGACGGTTGTCGTCGCTCTCGTGCGGAGGCGTCGGTCCGCCCGAGGCGTAGATCAGAGCTGATCGCACTGGTCACGGGCCGTGTCGCACTTTCGGACAGTAGGTTGACACAGCGCTGTGGTGGGCTTGTCGGCCTACGATCGACCTGGCCTTCGTCAACGGTGAAGGGGGCAGCCATGTACCGAGGCGAGCAGAGCGAGTTCTTGCGCGGTGAACGCGAGCGCCTGCTCGACGATCGGTCCCCGCTCGATACCGTCTCCGCCTTCCGGGCCGAGATCATGTCCTCCTGGCAGCGGTGCAGGCTCGTCGGCGTCCGGCCGACTGGCGAGGAGGTTCCCTACCAGCCGGAGTTCGAGAGGCCGAACCGTTTGCTGCGTGCCGCGGGCCCGGTGATCGACCGCCTCGCCGAGCAACTCGAGGACGGCCCGGTGTCGATCCTGTTGGCCGACTCGGACGCGCAGATCATCGACCGTCGCGCCGGTCAGCGGACGTTGGCCCAGGCCCTCGACAAGGCGCTCGTCTCGCCGGGATTCCTCTACGCGGAGGAGTTCACGGGAACCAACGGCATCGGCACGGCACTCGAGGCGGCGACGCCGTTCATGGTCTCCGGCGCCGAGCACTTCCGGGAGAACCTGCAGGAGTTCACCTGTATCGGCTCGCCGGTCAAGCACCCGATCACCGGGAAGGTCGAAGGCGTCCTCGACGTCACGTGCCGCGTCGGGGACACCCACGGGGTGATAAAGCCGCTGGTCCTAGCGGCCGTGCGGGAGATCGAGTCGCGCATGTACGCCGACGCCTCCCGGCGGGAGCAGATGCTGCTGGAGCAGTTCCTGCGCGCCAATCGGCGCGCGACGTCGGCCGTGATCTCGCTCAACGAGGACGTCGTCATGGCGAACACGGCGGCCTCGGCCCTCCTCGACCTTTCCGATCAGGCCGTGCTGTGGGGGTGGGCGTGCCGGATGCTCGGCACCTGCGACGAGTACACCGGAGAGGTCCGGCTGGCGGGCGATGTCGTGGCCCAGGCCAAGGCGACCCGGGTGGGGGAGAAGGGCGCCCCGGCAGGCGTCCTCGTCGAGATGCGAGCCCATACCCGCAGCGACGGGCGCGCGCCTGCCGCCCGCCGCGGCGCAGGCCGACCGCGCGCTCCCCGGGCGCTCGATTCCCTGCCCGGCCGCAGCGTGGCGACCCGGAGGCTGCACGACGACGTCGAGGCCGCACTGCGGACCGAGCGGCCCGTCCTGCTCTGCGGAGAGGCGGGAACCGGGAAGCTCCACGTCGCACGGCACATCCACCGGCGCCGCGCAGGCCAGGATCCCCTCACCGTTCTCGACGCGGTCCTCGCGTGCGACGACTCGAACGGCTGGCTTGCACGGCTCAGAAATGTGCTCGCCGACGGTGGCGCCGTCGTGCTCCGTCACGTCGACCGGCTCGAGGACGGGCTCGTCGAGCGGATGGAGGCGATCATCGACGCCGCCCCGCCGGGCAGCGTGACGGCCACCGCCCGCGCCCGGGGCGGACGGACGCCGGCGGACCGCCTGCTCGACCACTTCCCGTTCTCGCTCACCGTCCCCCCGCTGCGCTACCGCACCGACGACATCGTGGACCTGGCGCCGATGTTGCTCGCCGAGCACACCACCCAGCGCCCCGTTCCGCGGCTGCTATCGGGCACGGTCCGCACACTGGCCGGCCTTGACTGGCCGGGCAACATCCGTGAGCTCGACTCGGTCCTGGCGACGGCGGTGGCGCGGTCGATGGGGTCGGACATCGCGCAGGAGCATCTGCCACCCGAGTACCGCTCCATGGCGCCGCGCTCGGGCGGGTCGTCGCTGCAGCGTGCGGAACGGGACATCGTGCTGGAGGCGCTCGTCGAGACGCGGGGCAACAAATTGGCTGCGGCCGAACGGCTCGGTATCGCGCGCTCGACCCTGTACCGGAAAATGCGCATGCTCGGAATCGACGAAAAGCATCTGCCGACCACGGTGCCTGCGCGTTAGTGGCCGCGGATCCGGACAGTTCCCGACCATTTCGGCACTTAACGGCGAGCGCCGCACCTACATGGCGGACCCGCGATTGTCGCACTGCTCAGTGCATTGCCGTCGATCTGCGGGGATTCGCCCGGCAGACAGCGGCGAAACGAGGAGCGGTGAGATGAGCGACGCCTCGACGCCCACGGGAGAGGTGGCGAAGCCGGCCCGCCATCTCGCCGGACCCGCCGACTGGATCGTGACTGGCCTCGTCGGCTGTTTCTGCTGTGCGCGATGGTCGCACTGTGGGTCGATCCGCTCGCCTGGGCGCTCGCGGCGTCGATCGGCGCGCTCGTGACTCTGTGGCTTCTGGTCGTACGTTGCTCAGCGACCTCCGTGTGGCCGGTCGGCCCAGCATCTTGGCGTGGAACCACATATGGCACGAACATGCGTCGACAGGGGCGCCAAGGGACACCCGAGCATGCTCTGCGGAGACTATTGTTGCTGGTCGAAGCGTGGCGGAGGTGGATCCGTTGCCTTCCAATTTGTGTGCGCCGCGAGGGAATCGAACCCCCAACCCGCTGCAGGAGAGTCGGGTGGTCCACCACCGGCTCCGAACCTCATTCATGCTGCTGAGAGTGGCGTTCCCGGAGGAAATGATCTTGGCCGATGTTCAGTTGGAGTGATCGTGATCAGGCATGAGTGGTGACCAAAACGGCAACCGCCCGGAGTTCGTCAGAGGTGGGCCGGAGGATGCTCTCGAACTGGCCCCTCTCGGCGGCCCCGACCTCCGAGAGCGCGGACGCACGATGATGCCGCCATGACGTAGGTGCCCGACTGGTGGCGGGTCTCGACGAGTCCATCCGCGGCGAGGTCGCCGAGTACGCGGCGAAGGGCAGCCCGGCCGATGCCGAGGGTCCCTGCGAGCTCCCGCTCCGCCGGAAGCCGGTCACCGGCGTCGAGATCGGCGACCACGTGGCGGAGGTGGCGGAGCACCTCCGCATACCGGTCGGGCGTCACGACGGTTCTGTGGCCGGATCGCGGAGCCGCCATCGCAGGAGAGCGTCGTCGAGCGGCTCGGCGGTGCGTACCCGAGGGGGAGTCCTCGAGAGGCGGGGTGCCGCCGCGGGCTGGGGGCCGTCGGCAGTGCGAAGGAGGGTGTCCCGCGCCGACAGGTGTGCGTCGTCCGCCGCCTCGCCCATCGTCAGTACGGGGGTGACGCAGGCATCGAGGGCGTCGAAGACGGTCGTCCATTCGGCTCGCGTCCGAGTCCGGAACGCTGCGGCGACGACCTTCTTCATCTCCGGCCAGCGCTCGCGGTCCCACTGGTCCGGCACGTCCGCCGGGTCGATCTGCAGGGTGCGCAGGAGGCGTGACCAGAACTGCGGCTCGATGCTGCCGACGGCCATGTACCGGTCGTCGGCGGTGCGATAGACGTCGTAGAACGGCGCACCCGTGTCCAGGTCGTTCGTCCCGGGTTCGCCGGGCCACCTTCCCTGCGCGGCGCGACTCCAGACGCCGGTCATCAACAGGCTCACCCCGTCGACCATGGCGGCGTCGACGACCTGGCCACGTCCGCTCGTCCGACGCTCGAGCAGCGCGAGCAGGACTCCGTGGACGAGCAGCATCCCTCCGCCGCCGTAGTCCGCGACGAGGTTGAGTGGTGGCACCGGGTCCTCGCCACGACGTGCGATCGACCGCAGCGCACCGGTGAGACCGAGGTAGTTGATGTCGTGGCCCGCCTGCCCTGCCCGTGGGCCGTCCTGACCCCATCCGGTCATCCGCCCGTACACGAGCCCGGGGTTCCCCGCCAGGCAGTCGGTCGGACCGAGCCCGAGCCGTTCCATCACTCCGGGGCGGAAGCCCTCGATCAGCACGTCTGCGGCCGCGACCAGGCGGCGCGCCGTCGCGAGGCCGTCCGGGGACTTGAGGTCGAGGCCGATCCACGGTCGTCCCCGGGTCAGCGCGCCTCCGTCGACGGGGCCGGTCGGTCGTTCGATGCGGATGACGTCGGCACCGGCGTCCGCGAGCAGCATAGCGGCGAAGGGGCCTGGTCCCAGGCCTGCGAACTCGACGACCTTCACCCCGTCCAGCGGTGAGATCATCTGATCAGCCCAGCACGAACGGGTCGCGGGTGCCGCCGGTGAGCTCCACCCAGACCGATGAGGTCTCCAAGTAGGCGTCGACCGCGTCCATCCCGTTCTCCCTGCCGATCCCGGATAGACCGAATCCGCCGAAGGGCACGTTCGGAGCCACGGTCCGGTAGGCGTTGATCCACACGGTCCCGGCACGGAGGCGGGCGGCCACGCGGTGGGCCCGATGGACCTCCTTGGTCCACACGGCCGCGGCGAGACCGTACGGGGAGTCGTTCGCGAGCGTGACGGCCTCGTCCTCACTCGTGAACCGGGCGACGGCGAGCACCGGGCCGAACACCTCAGCGCGCCAGAGGGTGGCGTCGGGGCCGAGCTCGGTGACCACCGTCGGGCGGATGAAGAACCCGCCCAGGTCGTCGGCGGGCGACCCGCCCGCGGCGATCGTCGCGGAGTCTGCCTCGGCCGTACGGAGGAGGGCGCGGATCTTCTCGTACTGGGGGACGTTGGCGATCGGGCCCATCTCGGTGTCGTCGGCGTAGGGGTCCCCGAGTCGGATCGCGGCCGCGCGCTCCGCGACGAGGCGGACCAGCTCGTCGTGCACGTCGGCATGGACGATGAGCCGGGAGCCTGCCATGCAGGTCTGCCCGGCTGCGGCGAACACCCCCGCGACCAGGCCGTTCGCCGCGGCGACGAGGTCGGCGTCGGGGAAGACCACCTGCGCGGACTTCCCGCCCAGCTCCAGGGTCGTCGCGTTGAGGTGCTCGGCGGCGGCACGGGCGACCGCGCGCCCGGTCTCGGTCGACCCGGTGAAGGCGACCTTGTCGACGCCGGGGTGTGCGGCGAGGGCGGCACCCGTCTCCCGGGACCGGCCGGTCACGACGTTGACGACGCCGGGCGGGAAGCCTGCCCGCGCGAAGAGATCGGCGAAGGCGAGGGTCGAGACCGGCGCGTGCTCGGAGGGCTTGACGACGACCGTGCACCCTGCGGCGAGCGCGGGGGCGAGCTTCCAGGACAGCAGGAGCAGCGGAGAGTTCCACGGGGTGATGGCGGCGACCACGCCGACGGGGATGCGGCGGGTGTAGACGAGGAAGTCCGGGTTGGGCGTGGGGATCTGGCGCCCTTCGAGCTTGTCGGCGACGCCGGCGAAGTAGTCGTACCAGGAGGCGAGCGACCGCATCTGGCCGCGCATCTCCCGGTAGAGCTTGCCGGAGTCGTTCACCTCGAGGCGGGCGAGCGTGTCGGCCTCCTCGGTGATGAGGTGGGCGAGTCGACGGAGCAGCGCGGCACGGGCGAAGCCGGTCGTCCGGGCCCAGTCGCCCTCGAACGCGGAGCGTGCTGCGCGCACGGCGTCGTCGACGTCGGAGGGGGTGCCGTCGGGGACCTCCGCCCAGTCGTCGCCGGTGTAGGGGTTGCTGCTGGTGAACGTCCGTGCCGTGGTCACCGGCTTGCCGTCGATCAGCATCGGTAGTCGGCGCATCAGGGCTACTCCTGTCGGGCGGGGGCGAGATCGAGCTCGTCGAGGATTCGGCGGGTGTGCTCGCCGAGGGCGGGTACCGGCCGCAGGGGGGCATCGGTGCCGTCGAGACGGACGGGTGGGACCAGTCCCTGCACCACGCCGCCCGGCGTCTGCACGGCGCGCCAGCGGTCGCGTTCGACGAGGACGGGGTGGTCGAGGAACTCCGCGACCGAGTTGACGCCAGCGTTGGCGATCCCCGCTCGGTCCAGTACGGCGGCCGCGGTGTCGGCATCGAGGCCCGCCAGCCACTCGCCGATGACCGGGTCCAGCTCACGGCGATTCCGCACGCGGCTGCTTCCGGAGGCGAACCTCGGGTCGGCCACGAGGTCTGGCCTGTCGAGCACCTGCGTGCACAGGCGCGCCCACTCTCGTTCGTTCTGGATGGTGAGGAGGAGGTCGCGACCGTCGGCGGCGCGGTAGGTGCCGTACGGGGCGATGGTGGCGTGCGCGGTGCCGAGCCGTGGTGGGGGGTTGCCGCCGTAGCGGGTGTAGTAGGCGGGCTGGCTCATCCACTCGGCGAGGGAGTCGAACAGCGAGACGTCGACCGAATGCCCGCGGCCGGTGCGCTCCCGGTCGTAGAGTGCGGTGAGGATTCCGCTGTAGGCGTACATGCCTGTGGCGATGTCGGCGACGGAGATCCCGACGCGAGCAGGCTCCTCGGCGGTCCCGGTCACCGCGACGAGGCCCGCCTGGCACTGGATGAGCAGGTCGTAGGCCTTGCGATCGGACCAGGTGCTGCCGGATCCGTATCCGCTGATCGCACACGTGATCAGGCCCGGATGGCGCTCGCGGAGCTCGGGCCCGCCGAGCCCGAGCCTGTCCGCCGCACCGGGTGCGAGGTTCTGGACGAGGACGTCGGCTCGCTCCAGCAGTGCCCGGAGGACCCGGTGTCCGTGATCGGACTTGAGGTCCAGCGTGAGCGACTCCTTGCCTCGGTTGAGCCAGACGAAGTAGCTCGACTGTCCGTGGACGGAGGTGTCGTAGCCCCGGGCGAAGTCGCCTCCGTCCGTGCGTTCCACCTTGATCACGCGTGCACCGAGGTCGGCGAGCTGCCGAGTCGCGAACGGTGCGGCGACGGCCTGTTCGATGCTCACGACCGTGAGGCCGTGCAGTGGACCGTTCATCGGTGGGTGGAGCCCCCGTCGCAGGCGATGACCTGACCGGTCAGGAAGGCCGAGGCGTCGCTGCACAGGAACAGGGCGAGCCCGACGAGGTCGGCGGGTACCTCGTGTCGCTTGATGCACTGGCGTGCGAGCATCAGCGCCCGCCCCTCGTCGGTCTGCGTCTTGCGCGCCACCTCGGTGCGGGTGCCTCCCGGCTGGATCGCGTTGACGGTGATGCCGTGGGGGCCGAGCTCGCGGGCCATCGAGTAGGTCATGCCGACGATCGCGCTCTTGGAGGTGACGTAGTGCAGACAGTCCACGAGCCCTTGGGGGACGGCCGCGCTGCCGACGTTGACGATCCGGCCTGTCCCCGCCGCCCGCATGTACGGCGCGACGGCCCGGGTCGGCAGGTAGGTACCGGTGACGTTGACCTGCAGGACGCGGTCCCACTCGTCGAGCGGGATCTCCTCCAGGCCACGCAGCGTCAGCCCCGCGAAGATCGCCGCATTGTTGATCAGTGCGTCGACCCGCCCGAACCGCTCGACGACGGTCCGCGCGAGCTCCTCGGTCCCGGTGGGATCGGTGATGTCGACGGCCTGGGCGAACGCCGTGCCGCCTGCGTCGGTGATCTGGTCGGCGACAGCGCGGGCGGTGTCCGGGTCGACGTCGACGACGGTGCAGCGGGCCCCCGCCGCGGCGAAGTGGCGGGCGTACTCGGCGCCGATGCCCTGGCCCGCGCCCGTGATGATCACCGATCGGCCGGTGACGGCGAGGTCGCGCGCGGCGGGCACCGCGTGGTCCAGCATGCTCATGTGTTCCCTTCGGTAGGTCATCCGACGGCGGTGCGGCCGCCGTCGACGACGTACACCTGGCCGGTGATCCAGCGCGAGTCGGCGCCGGCGAGGAAGGCGATCAGGGCAGCCGGCTCGTCCGGGGTGCCCAGCCGACCCAGCGGGTAGCCGGCCCCGGCGGCGGCCACCTGCTCCTCGACGGAGGACGCAGTACCGCCGAAGCCGCCGCCGTCGTCCCACAACGTCTGGGTGAGTGGGGTGTGGACGGTTCCCGGGACCACGGCGTTGACCCGCACCCCGTGGGTGGCCGCATCGGCCGCCATCTGCCGGGTGAGGGCGATCACGCCGCCCTTCGCGGCGCTGTAGGCCGCCATCCGGGGGTAGCCGTGCAGGGCGGTGATGCTGGCGAGGTTGACGATCGACCCGGACCCGGCGCCCGCCATCACCGGGAGCACCGCTCGGGAGCACCGCCAGACGGCGGTCAGGTTCACCGCGAGCACACGGTTCCACTCGTCCTCGTCCACGTCGACCGCCGCACCCGAGCTGCCGACGCCCGCGTTGTTCACCAGCACGTCGATCCGACCGTGCCGCGCACGAACGGCCTGGACCATCGCCTCAACGTCCGCGCCGAGCGAGACGTCCACCGTGGCGGCCTCGGCGGCGGCCCCTGCCGAGCCGAGGCGGGTCGCCACCTCCTTCGCCGCCGTCGGGTCGATGTCCGCGCAGACCACGACAGCTCCTGCCTTGGCGAACCGCGCCGCGGTGGCCGCGCCGATACCCGACCCGGCGCCGGTGACGATCGCGACCCGGTCGGTCAGCGGGCCGGTCACTGCGGCAGGGGGCGGTTGGCGGTCTCCTTCATCGTGGCGACGAAGGGCGCGGCGACCAGACAGAGCGCCACGAGGTAGAAAGCGGGCGCGAGCGGGCTGCCGGTCACGCTGATCAGCCAGGTGCACAGGAGCGGGGTGGTGCCGCCGAACACGATCGCGGCGACGTTGAAGCACAAGGAGACGCCGCTGTAGCGCACGGTGGTCGGGAAGAGCTCGCAGAGGATCCGAGGTCGACCGCCTGGATCAGTATCACCGGGACACCGAGCAGCGCGTTTCCGATGATCACGAGGGCGATGTCGCCGGAGGTGAGCATCAGGAAGGTCGGGAACGCCAGAACGAGCATCGAGACCAAGGCCGCCGCGAGCATCCTGCGGCGTCCGATGCGGTCGCCGAGTTTGCCGAAGAGCGGTTGCAAGGCAAGACCGACCAGGAGCGCGACCGTGGGGCTCAGGGTGGCGATCGTCGGGCTGAGCTTCACGACCTGTACCAGCAGGATCTGGGTGTAGGAGAAGATGACGTAGAACGTGCCGAAGATCAGCGAGGCGACGACGAAGCCGTAGGCCAGCGCCGTGCGGTGGCTCCGCAGGAGCTCGACCGCCGGGACCTTGGGGAGTCTGCCGTCCTCCTTCGCCGCCAGGAACTGTGGCGAGTCCTCCAGCCGTCGTCGAATGTAGATCCCGATCAGGCCGAGCGGCAGGGCGATGAGGAACGGGAGCCGCCAGCCCCAGTCCAGCATCTGCTCGCGGGTCAGGATCGCGTTCAGAGCGAGCACGGCGAGCGATGCGCTCGCCGTCCCGCCCAGCACCCCGATGTTGACCAGGCTCGTGTAGAAGCCGCGCCGGTGGTTCGGGGACTGTTCGGCGAGATAGGCGGCCGCGCCGCCGATTTCGCCGCCCGCGGACAGTCCCTGGCCGATCCGGGCGATCATCAGCAGGACGGTGGCGCCGACGCCGAACGCGGCGAACGTGGGGAGCACGCCGACCGCGAAGGTGGCGAGTGCCATCCCCAGCAGCGCGATGACGAGCGCCTTCCGCCTGCCGTAGCGGTCGCCGATCCAGCCGAAGACGAGCCCGCCCACGGGCCGGACGATGAAGGAGGCCGCGAAGGCGGCCAGCGCCGCGAGCAGGGAGACCGTCGGGTTCTCCGACGGGAAGAACAGCACCGCGATGACCGTGGTGAGGTAGGTGTAGACGGTGAGCTCGTAGTACTCGGTGATCGTGCCGAGGGTCGAGGCGACCACGACCCGCTTGCTGATCGCCGCGGGTGCGCGCACCTCCTCGGGTGCCGGCGTGGCGTCGTCCGGTGGGGCCGGAGTGCTGGGGAACGACATCGTTCGTCCTCGTCTCGGTCGGTCTCGACTTGCCAGGCACGAAGTATTTGACCCAAAATCTGTTCCGTCAAGGCCGTGGGGATGGGGAGCCTGGGTGTGACACACCCAGGAAGGGATGGGCCTGGCCACCCGCCCGGCCGGGCACGAGCCTCGGTCGGGACCGACGGAGGAGAAGGCGATGGGTGATGACGCGGATGGCGACCGTGTGAAGGGTTCCGTCGCGGTGGTGACGGGCGCGGCGCGCGGGGTGGGCCTCGCGACCGTGCAATGGCTGCGGGCGCGCGGCGTGCGCGTGGTCGCGGAGGATCTCAGCGCGGACGTCGAGCGGCTCGCGGACCCCGGTGCGGTCGAGGTCCTCGTCGGAGACGTCGCGGACGAGGAGACCGCGGTGCACGCGGTCCGCCTCGCCCGGGACCGGTTCGGCGGCCTGGACGTCCTGGTCAACAATGCGGGCCGCACGGTGAACCGACCACTGGTCGACACGACCCTCGCGGACTGGGACGACCTGGTGGCCGTGAACGCCCGCGGCACATTCCTGCACGCCCGGGAGGCGTTCCGGCAGATGCACGCCGCCGGACGCGGCGGGTCGATCGTCAATGTCGGGTCCTACACATGCACGGTGGGCCTGCCCGAGGGATCGGCCTACAGCGCCTCGAAGGGGGCGCTGGCGCAGCTGACGAAGGTGATCGCGCTGGAGGGCGGCCCGCACGGGATCCGGGCCAACGTCGTCGCGCCGGGGGTCGTCGAGACCGACCTTCTGAACGACGTCCGCCCGGACGGCCGCGCCTACCTGCGGTCCTTCGGCCCCCTTCATCCGCTGGGCCGGATTGCGCAGCCCGAAGAGATCGCCGAAGTCATCGGGTTCCTGGCCTCGGCTCGCAGCAGCTTCATCACCGGCGCGGTCGTGGCCGCCGACGGCGGCTTCACCGCAGCCTGACGGACGGGGATAGACGATGGGAAGACTCGAGGGGCGTACCGCCCTGATCAGCGGCGCCGCGGGCGGGATCGGTCGAGCGACGGCCGAACTGTTCGCGAGGGAGGGAGCGGCGCTGGCGATCGCCGACCTCGACGAGGCCGCGCTGGCCACGCTCGCCGAGCGGCTCGGGACCGAGGTCCTCGCCGTGCGGCTGGACGTGACCTCGGAGGAGGACTGGACACGCGCCGTCGAGGGGGTGCGGCAGCGGTTCGGTGGACTCGACGTCCTCGTTACGCTCGCCGGGATCGTCGACTGGCCCGGCGTCGAGGACACGACCCCCGACGCGTGGGAGCGTGTCGTCGCGGTCAACCAGACCGGCACGTGGCTCGGTATGCGGGCGGTCCTGCCGCTGCTGCGGGCGAGCGGGAACGGGGCGATCGTCACCACCTCGTCGGTGCTGGGGCTGGTCGGCAGCGGGGCTGCCGCGGCGTACCAGGCCACCAAGGGTGCGGTCCGGCTGCTGACCAAGACCGCGGCCGTCGAGTACGCACGGCAGGGGGTGCGGGTCAACACCGTGCACCCCGGGGTCGTCACCACCCCGATGATCCAGGTCCTGCTCGACGAGCAGGGGGACGCTCAGCCGGACGTCGCCCGGACCCCGATGCGCCGTCCCGCCCGCCCGGAGGAGATCGCTCCGGCGTACCTGTTCCTCGCTTCCGACGAGGCGTCGTTCGTCACCGGTGCCGAGCTGGTCGTCGACGGCGGCCTCACCGCGCACTGACCACCGTGAAGAGGAGATAGACATGGCAATCTGGTTCATCACCGGGGTCGGCCGCGGCCTGGGCCGCTGCCTCGCCGAACGCGCGCTCGAGGCAGGTCACACCGTCGTCGGAACCACTCGGGACGGCGTGTGCGACCTGCCGGGGCTGCACGTCCTGCCCCTGTCCGTCGACGATCCGACGGCGGCCCGGCCGACCGTCGAGCGCGCCGTCGAGCTGGCCGGTGGCCTCGACGTCCTCGTCAACAGCGCGGGGTACGGGTTGCTGGGCCCGGTCGAGGAGACCACCGACGAGCAGGCCGCCCAGCTCTTCGAGGTCAACTTCTTCGGCCCCCTGCGCCTGACCAGGGCCGCGCTGCCGCACCTGCGTCGCAGCCGCGGGCACCTGGTCAACATCACCTCGATCGCGGCACTCGACCCGCTGCCCGGCTCCGCGATCTACGCCGCCGCGAAAGCCGCGGTCTCGGCGCTGTCCGAGGCGGTGGCGCGCGAGGTGGAGCCGTTCGGCGTGGGGACGACGATCGTCGGCCTCGGCTCGTTCCGCACCGGCTTCCTCTCCGAGCGGTCCGTGCGGCACACGACACCCCGGCTCGACGTGTACGCCACCGGCGACGACCACTTCGCGGGGCTGTCCGGGAGGCAGCCGGGCGACCCCGACCGCGCCGCCGAGCTGATCGTGCAGGCCGTCGACTCCGGGGCGGCGCCGCTGCACCTTGTCGTGGGGGAGGACGCCGTGCGCCGCACGCGCAGCCGGATCGACGCGCTGCTGGGCGACGTCGCGGCCTGGGAGTCCCGGTCGGTCGCGACCGCGCACACCTGATCGTGCAGACCACGGCACTGGGCGAGTTCCTCAAGGCGCGCCGAGCCCGCCAGAACCCCGAGGACGCGGGTCTGCCGCGCTCGGGGCCTCGGCGGGTCCCGGGTCTGCGGCGCGAGGAGATCGCGGTCCTGGCCGGGGTGAGCGCGGACTACTACGCCCGGCTCGAACAGGGGCGGGAACGGCACCCGTCGGCGGCGGTAGTCGCCGCGGTCGGGCGCGCGCTCGACCTCGATGCCGAAGGGCTCGCCCATCTCTACCGGCTGGCCGGAGTCGCTGAGGGGGCTGCCCGGGCGGTACCCACGACAGTGAGCCCTGCGCTGCGGCAGCTGATGGACGCGGTCTCCACCTGCCCGGCCTTCGTCATGAACCGGGCGGTCGACATACTCGCGACCAACCACCTGGCGGACCGGCTCTACGCGCCCTTCACGCGGGCGGACAACCTCGCCCGGATGGCCTTCCTCGACCCGGCGGGGCGGACCTTCTACGTCGACCGGGCGCGGGCGCACGAGTCGGCGGTGGGCAACCTCCGCGCTGCGCTGGGCCACGATCCACTCGATCCGCGGCTGCGCGAGCTGGTCGCGGAACTGTCCGAGCACAGCGCGGACTTCGCCCGGCTGTGGGCGGCTCACGAGGTGCGGGGAAAGACCCGGGCGGCCAAGGAGATCGACCATCCCCAGGTCGGCAGGCTCGTGCTGACCTATCAGTCGTTCGACGTGCGGGACGCCCCCGGTCAGCAGCTCGTCGTCTACCAGGCGGAGCCCGGTAGCCCCAGCGCCGACGCCCTCGCTCTGCTCACGGCCTCGTCCGGGCTGAGTCGCCGTTGACCGTCAGTCCCAGATGCCTGCCTGCGCCAGCTCGTCGGCGAGGCGGACCCCGCTCTTCTTCAGATGCTCGACCATCGCCACCCGCGCCGCCTCGGGCTCGCGGCCGCCGATCGCCGCGATCACAGCCCGGTGGTCGTAGGTACAGGAGGCGGGTCGGTTGGCCAGGGTCTGCCAGGTGAAGCGGGGGATGTAGTGGGAGGAGCGCTCGGCCTGGCGCGCGAGGACGGGCGAGTCGGCGAGCAGGTTGATAGTGCGGTGGATCCGGTGGTTGAGGCCTTCGGCGGAGTCGCGGTCGCTCGCCGCCTCGAGCTGTCGCTGCAGGTCCTCCAGCTCGGCGACCGCCGCCTCGTCCGCCTTCTCGGCCGCCCGAGCCGCGAGCTCGCCGGTCACCATCGCCAGGATCAGGACCTGGTCGGTGAAGCCCTCCCGGGTCAGCTTGGCGACCATGTAGCCGCGGCGTGCCTCGCGGGTGACGAAGCCGTCGTGGTACAGCTCGATCAGGCTCTCGCGAATCGGGGTCACACTGAGGTCGAACCGTGCGGCGAGGTGCTCCACCCGCAGTCGGTCGCCCGCCTTGAGCGAGCCGGACACGATGAGTTCGCGCAGGTAGTCCGTGACCCCTTCCGCCATCCGCTCCCGGCCGAAGCGCGGCGGCTCCGGCATGACCGCGTCGATCGTGGCGCTCATCGTTCTGACCCAATGTCTCTGACCACGACACCACTCTAGACCGAAGACGGTCGGGACGCCGACCTCGTTGACTCTAGATTTTGGGTCAAATACCTTGGTGGAACACTTTGGCAGTTCGAGGAGGAACATGTCCCACGAGCGCTACGAGACGGGCCTGGCGATCCGGAAGGCGGTCGTCGGCGAGGAGTACGTGGAACGTGCCCTCGCGGCGGCCGACGAGTTCGGCGGACCGCTGCAGGACCTGGTGACCGAGTACTGCTGGGGCGCGGTCTGGGGCCGAGAGGGCCTGGACCGGCGCACCCGCAGCATGCTCAACCTTGCGATGCTGTCCGCCCTGAACCGGCCGAACGAGCTGCGAGTGCACACCCGCGGAGCGCTGCGGAACGGGGTGTCGGCCGCGGAGATCCGTGAAGTCCTGCTGCAGGTCGCGATCTACTGCGGGGTCCCCGCGGGTGTCGACTCGTTCCGCGTCGCCCGCGAGGCGATCGCAGAGCACACGGCCGAGCAGGGGGCCCCGGCGTGACGGCGATCGGGTTCGTCGGGCTGGGCACCATGGGTAGGCCGATGGCGTGCCGGCTGCTGGCAGCGGGCCATCGCCTCGTCGTCTTCGACATCGACGCGGCGGCCGTTGCCGCGCTCGTCGATCTCGGGGCCGAGCCTGCGGCGTCGGCCGCTGCGGTGGGGGAGGCCGTGGAGACGGTGCTCACCAGCCTGCCCACCCCCGCGATCGTGCGCGAGGCGGTGCTGGGTGGGACCGGGATCGCGGCCGGCTCGCGGGTGCGCCGGATCGTCGAGCTGTCGACGACCGGGACCGCGCACGCCCGCACACTGGCCGCCGAGCTCGCAGAGCGGGGCATCGCAACGGTCGACGCACCCGTCAGCGGCGGGAAGTCCGGAGCGGCGAAGGGGACGCTGGCCGTGATGGTCGCGTGCGCGGAGGCCGAGCTCGCCGCCGTCGAGCCGGTGCTCGCCGAGCTGGGGCGGGTCTTCCGGGTCGGTGAGGCGCCGGGCCAGGGCCAGGCGATGAAGCTGCTCAACAACTACCTGTCGGCCACCGCGTTGGCGGCGACCGCCGAGGCCTTCGTGTTCGGCGCCAAGGCCGGGCTGGACCCCGCGGCGATGGTCGAGGTGGTCAACGCGGGGTCCGGACGCAACAGCGCCACCCAGGACAAGTTCCCGCGCGCGGTGCTCACCGGCTCGTTCGACTTCGGCTTCACGGCGGGCCTGATGACCAAGGACGTCGTGCTGTTCGCCGAGCAGGCGGACGAGCTCGGCGTCCCGTTGTTCGTCGGCTCCGCGGTGCGCCAGCTCTGGCAGTTCGTCCGGGACCGGGAGGGCGCGGGCGCGGACTTCACCGCGGTCGTCCGGCCGCTGGAGGAGTTCGCGGGCGTGCAGGTGCGCGGATGACGGGGCCACACCACGAGGTGCTGGCGCTGCGCTACGCCCGGCTCGACCGCCGCTCCGCCGAGAACTTCGTCGGCGGCGACCCGCACGACCGCCCGATGCCGATGGACTACGCGGTCTGGGTGATCCGGGGGGACGCCGGGACCGTCGTCGTCGACACCGGGTTCGACGCCGAGCAGGCGCGCCTGCGCGGTCGGAGCCTGCTGACGCCGGTGGAGGAGGCGCTGCACGCGGCGGGGGTGGACCACGAGTCCGTCACCGACGTCGTCCACACCCACCTGCACTACGACCACGCCGGCAACACGCACCTGTTCCCGCGGGCGCTGTTCCACCTCCAGGAACGGGAGATGCGGTACGCGACCGGGCCCGCCATGGCGCACGCGGCCTGCGGGCGGGCCTTCCATCCCGGAGACGTCACGACGCTCGTCCACCGGGTGTTCGAGGGGCGCGTGCGGTTCCACGACGGCGACTCCGAGCTCGCGCCCGGCATCACCCTGCACCACGTCGGCGGACACACGATGGGCATGCAGGTCGTGCGGGTGTCGACCGCGCGCGGGCCGGTGGTGCTGGCCTCCGACGCCTGCCACTTCCTGGCCAACTACCAGCAGCGGCGGGCCTTCCCCGAGCTCTACAACGTCGCCGAGCTGATGGCGGCCTACGACCGGTTCGACCGGCTGGTCCCGTCGACCGACCACGTCGTGCCAGGCCACGACCCGTCGGTCTTCACCCGGTTCCCCGGCACGGCGGACGCCGTCCGGCTCGATCGCGATCCCCTGCCCGTACCGACGGGCGCCACCGGAGGAGAAGCATGACCGCACCGGATGTCGAGTACCGCCGGTACCTCGACGAGGGAACGTTCGCCCTGCAGGTATGCCCCCGCTGTGCCACCCAGGTCTTCCCGCCCCGCGTGCTCTGTCCGGGCTGCGGGAACACCGGCCTGGAATGGCGGGTGGTCGAGGGCGGCGGCACCGTCGCCTCGACGACGACGGTCCGCCGGCGTCCGGACCGTGGCGGCGACTACGACGTCAGCCTGGTCGATCTCGACGGCGGCGCCCGGATGCTCAGCCGGGTCGACGGCGTGCCCGCCGACCAGGTACGGATCGGCTCGCGCGTGGTCCCGCGGATCGTGCAGGTCCGCGAGGCGCCCGCCGTGGGTTTCGTGGTCGAGGAGGAGCAGCGATGAGTCTGCGCGGCAAGGCGTCGATCGTGGGAGTCGGGCTGGCGGGACTCGGCGCGGCGCCGGGTTTCACACACCTCGACCTGACCGCGCTGGCCGTGCGTCGGGCCCTCGACGACGCCGGTCTGCAGCTGTCCGACGTGGACGGCCTGTTCACCGCCAACATGGTGAACATGATGCCGACCCTGGCTGTCGGGGAGTACCTCGGCATCCGACCCGCGGTCAACGTCGGGAGCAACACCGGCGGCAACGTCTTCCTCGACCACCTGCAGTGGGCCGCCCTCGCGCTCGACGCGGGGCTGTGCGAGGTCGCGGTCGTCTGCTACGGCAGCAACCAGCGCACCGGCGGGTTGTCGATCATGCCGCCGGACGCCCCCGTCCACGACTCGCCGTGGGACCCGCGCGAACCGATCTCCTCCTACGCGCTGAGCGCGGCCCGCCACCTGCACGACTTCGGGACCACCCGCGAGCAGCTCGCCGGTGTCGCCGTGGCCGCTCGACGGTGGGCCCAGCTCAACCCGGACGCGTTCGTCCGCGACCCGCTGACCGTCGACGACGTGCTCGCGAGCCGGATGGTCTGCGACCCGCTCTCGGTCCTGGACTGCTGCCTGGTCACCGACGGGGCGGGCGCGGTGGTCCTCACCCGGCGGGAGCGGGCCGAGGACCTGGCCCGCGATCCCGTGCACCTGCTCGGGGTCGCCACCGCGACCTCGCACCGACAGATCAGCGCGATGCCCGACCTCACCACGACCCCGGCCGCGGAGTCCGGGCCGCGGGCCTTCGCCATGGCGGGCCTCGGGCCGGCTGATGTGGACGTCCTGCAGCTCTACGACGCGTTCACCATCAACGTGGTGCTCTTCCTGGAGGACCTCGGGTTCTGCAAGAAGGGCGAGGGCGGCGCGTTCGCCTCGCCGGAGCGCATCGGTCCGGGGGGCGAGCTCCCGGTGAACACCAACGGCGGCGGGCTGTCCTGCGTCCAGCCGGGCATGTACGGGATCTTCACGCTGGTCGAGGCCGTCCAGCAGCTGCGCGGGGAGGCGGGGGAGCGGCAGGTCGCGGGTGCCGAGGTGGCGCTGTGCCACGGCAACGGCGGCCTCCTGGCCGCGGAGTCGACGGCCCTGCTCGGGACCGCCGCCACGCTCTGAGCGCAGCGGACGGGCCCCACCGCGACCGGTGGGGCCCGTCCTTCCTCGCCCGTCCTCACTCGCCGCGGAACACGGGCTCTCGCTTCTCGGCGAACGCCGTCACGCCCTCGCGGAAGTCGTGGCTGCGAACGTACTCGCCGAAGGCCTCCTGCTCGAGCACCAACGCGTCGTCGACGCACCGGTCGAGCGCGGCGTTCGCCACCCGCTTGACGTGCGCGAGCGCGAGGGGGCTCAGCCGAGCGAGCCGTCCGGCCAGCTCCTCGACGGCGGCGACCAG
The DNA here is from genome assembly GCF_047200735.1 of Pseudonocardia oceanicola. Classification (NCBI taxonomy): domain Bacteria; kingdom Bacillati; phylum Actinomycetota; class Actinomycetes; order Pseudonocardiales; family Pseudonocardiaceae; genus Pseudonocardia; species Pseudonocardia oceanicola. The sequence goes on along the minus strand of NZ_JBJZON010000021.1, from coordinate 4,325 downwards.
CTCGGGGCCGGGGACGACCCGGTTGACCAGTCCCCACGCGTGCATCTGTTCGGCGGTCGTCAGCCCGCCGGTGAGCAGCAGCTCCTTCGCCGCAGCGGGCGGGAGCCGGTGCATCGACCGCACCGCCCCGCCGCCGCCGGGCAGGACGCCGTAGCGCAGGTGTCCGTCGCCGATCCGGGTGCCCGCCGCGGCGACGACCAGGTCGCAGCAGAGGATCATCTCCAGCCCGCCTGCGACGGCGATCCCGTTGACGGCGGCGATGACCGGCTGCGGGAGCCGTTCGAGCTTCGTCAGGGTCGCCGAGGCGAAGGCGATGGAGTCCGTGACGAGATCGTGACGGCCGGCGTCGAGGCTCCCGCGGAAGTCGTCGAGGTCGCCGCCCGCGCTGAACGCCCGCCCGGCACCCGTCACGACGACGACCCGGCACGAGGGGTCCTTCGCCACGTCGTCGAGCATGTCGGACAGCTCGGTCATCAGCCCGAGCGAGAGGGGGTTCAGCTGGGCGGGCCGGTTGAGCGTGATCCAGGAGACCCCGCCGCGGTGGTCGACGAGGACGGGGGCGGTCACGAGACGTTCCGATCCGTGCCGACCCAGAACCGGTCCCGCAGGCGCTGCTTGAGGATCTTGCCGTTGGCGTTGCGCGGCAACGCCTCCACGAACTCGACGGCCTTGGGTGCCTTCATCCCGCCGATCCGGTCCCGACAGAAGGCGATCAGCTCCTCGGGAGCGGGAGCCCGTCCGGTCCGCGGCTCGACCACGGCCAGGATCGTCTCGCCCCACTTCTCGTGCGGCACACCGATCACGGCGCACTCGGCGACCGCGGGATGCTCCAGGAGAACGCGCTCGACCTCGGCCGAGAACACGTTGAACCCGCCGGAGATGATCATGTCCTTCTTGCGGTCGACGATGTGCAGGAAGCCGTCCGGGTCGGCGAACCCGATGTCGCCGGTGTGATGCCAGCCGTACGCCGACACCGAGGCGGTCAGCTCCGGCTCGTCCAGGTAGCCGGTCATCACGCACATGCCTCGCACCACGAGCTCGCCGTGCTCACCGGGGCCGAGGAGGTTCCCGGCCTCGTCCATCACCTCGACCTGGACGAACGGGAGCGGGCGGCCACAGCTCGCCAGCCGCCCGTCGTCCGCGATCGCGCCGTCGACGAGGTGGTCCCGCGGCAGCAGGACGGTGTTCCACGCCGACTCGCTCTGTCCCCACACCTGGCACATCACCGGCCCGAAGGTCTCGATCGCCTGCCGGACCCGGGCGGGGGCCATCGGTGCCGCGCTGTAGAGGAAGTAGCGCAGCGAGGAGTAGTCGACGCCCCGGACGCCCGGCTCGTCGAGCAGGTCGTAGATCACCGTGGGCGGCAGGAAGAGGTGCGTCACCCCGTAGTGGGGGATGAGCCGAAGGATCTCCTGTCGGTCCACCCGCGGCATGACGATCCCGGTGCCGCCATGCGCCATCACGTACTGCATGAACTTGCCCGCGAGGTGGGTCAGCGGGGCCGCGGCCAGGAACACCGGCGGGACGTCGCACGGCGCCACCGCCGAGAAGTTGGCGACGACGCTCTCCATCTGCCGGTTGGGCCACACGACCACCTTCGGACGGCCGGTGGTGCCGCCCGTGGTCAGGTACTCGTAGGGCCGCTCGTGATCATGGGGGAGGTCGAACGGCGCAGCCGAGACGCCCGCGATGTACTCCGCGAGATCGGGGACGTCCGGCCCGGCGCCGTCGAGGCGGACGATCCGCTTGACGTTCGGCGCCAGCGCCCGGATCTCGTCCACCCTGGCCACGAACTCGCCCTGCACGAACAGGACGTCGCAGCCGAAGTCCCGGTACATCTCGGCGTTCTCACGGACGCTGTTGCGTGCGTTGACCGACAGGTAGGTGGCGCCCGCGCGCATCGCGCCGAGCACACAGACGAAGGCGTCCGGGTCGTTGCCCGCGAGCACCCCGACGACCGAGCCGACTCCGAACCCCTCGGCCCGCAGCCCGTTCGCGATCCGGAACGTCCGTTCCCGGACCTCAGCGTAGGTGTACCGGGCGCCGGTGGTGGCGTCGACCAGGCACGCGCGGTCCGGCGCGAGCCGCCAGCCGCGGTCGAGATAGTCGATGCCGTTCACGGGCGGCCCGACGACGGTCGATGGATCATGGCGCCTTCTTCCTCGAGTGCGCGGGCCCATGCTCGCGCGGGACGGACGGATCGGCTAGCGGGTGGGCGCGACGCCGAGGACCTCCAGCGGGACCGGGCCGCCGCCACCCGTCCCGTCCCCGCCGTCCACGCCCAGGGTGGCGCCGGTGACGTAGGAGGCCAGGTCGGAGGCCAGGACGACGACCATGCGGGCGATGTCATCCGGTTCGGCGAAGCGGCCGAGCGGGAGCCGGGCGCCCCGCTCGGCGACCCCCGCCCGCGCCGAGTCGAGCACGCCGATGTGGGAGACCATCGTCCCGGTCATCGCGACCCCGGGTGCCACCCCGACCACCCGGATGCCGTGGGGGCCGAGCGCCGCGGCCAGGTTCGTCGTCAGCGACCGGACCGCGGCCTTCGACGCGGCGTAGGCGGTCATGCTCGGATGCCCCGCCCGCGTCCCGGCGATGGAGTCGATGTTGACGACGCAGCCACCGGACCCCGCAGCGACCATGGCCCTGGCCGCCGCGCGGGCACCGGCCAGGACACCGCGGACGTTGAGGTCCATGGTCAGGTTCCACACCTCGTCGACCGGTCCGAGCAGCGCGGCCATCCGGTAGACGCCGGCGTTGTTCACCCAGACGTCCAGTCGCCCGGTCCGCGAGACGACCTGCTCGGCGGCCCGTGTCGACGACTCCGGGTCGGTGGCGTCGAGGGGCACCGGGAAGGCGCTCCCACCTGAGCCGACCACCTCGGCCGCCACCTCCGTGGCCGCCTCGGGATCCAGGTCGGCGACTGCCACCGTCGCCCCGCTCTCGGCGAGCCGCAGGACCGTGGCGCGACCGAGCCCGGCCCCGCCGCCCGTCACGACGGCGGTTCTTCCGGACAGGGACAGCAGTTCGACGAGTGTCGGCACGAGACCTCCGTTGATCAGGGCAACAAGGACAAGATATTTGACCTAAAACTCTGAGTCAACGATGAGGCCAGCTCTCGGGACCGGCCGGAGATCCGTGAGCCGTCGACATGCGGCGTCCGACCGCTCCCTAGATGATCGATTCCGTGAAGGTGGCGTGTCGGTCGGCCACGAGATGGGAGGGCGTCCATGATCGACTGTGACGAACAGCCTGGACGCCCTCCTGTCCGCGCTGTATGTGGAGATCGACGGCCAGGTGGTCCCGGCTCGTCGAGGGCGTGGACGCCGGCCCCGACTCAGCGATGCCGAACTGGTCTGCCTGGCTGTGGCCCAGGTCCTGCTCGGGATCGACAACGAGCACCGCTGGGTCCGGTTCGCCTACTGCCGGGTCGGGCACCTGTTCCGGTATCTGCCCAACCAGCCCGGCTACCACCAGCGGCTCAAGACGGCAGCACCGCTGCTCGCGCAGGCGATCACGTATCTGGCCCGGGTGAGCCCGGCCTGGTGTGACGACCCGTGTCTGGTCGATGCCACCCCGGTGCCGTGCGGCGCCTCCCGGGAGACGGTCAAGCGCTCGCAGCTGGCCGGGTTCGCCGGCTACGGCTACTGCGCCGCGCACTCGCGCTTCTCCTGGGGGCTCAAGTTCTATCTGCTCGCCGCCCCGGACGGGATGCCGATCGCGTGTGCCTGGCCAACCCCAAGACCGGGGAACGCGAGGTCTGCCTGGACCTGCTGACCATCGCCACAGAAACCGGGCGGCTGGGGGCCCGGCACGACCGTGTTGGCCGACAAGGGTCTGGCCGGACGCGAGATCGAGGCCCAGATCGCCGCCCTGGGGGTGAGGATGCTGCGCCCGGACCGGCGCGACGAACCCACCCACCACGGCAACCTCGGCGGGCCCGGCAGTGGATCGAGTCGGTGTTCGACACGTTGAAGGGCCAGCCTACGACCACTGACACACACCAACTTCACGGAAGTGAACCGTCCTGGGTCTGCGAGAGGCTGAGGTTCAGGCCACCGCACCCTGTTGGGCGGTGGCCGTAGCGGATCGTCGCCGGATTCACGTCCAACAGCTCACCGACGTGCCGGCGGGCGGCCAGCTTCGACTCGCCGTGATCACGCAGACGGTCCAGGTAGAGGCGGACCGCGCGGGCACGGGTCTCCTCATCGAACTTCCGAGGTGCTCCCACAGCTCCAGTCTCCTTGCTGGATCAGGAGCCTCTCCACCACCCAGGACGGTTCACCGGGTCGAACGACACCGGCCGCCCACCAGCCGGGCCCTTCTTC
>NZ_JBJZON010000020.1:0-130953 GCF_047200735.1 Pseudonocardia oceanicola | reverse complement strand
AATGCGCGAGAGACGCCTCGGATGCGCGTTGTGGAGCCATGACGCGAACAAGGTCAGGCTTCGGCCTTCTCCGCCGCCTCGAGCCACTCCAGCTCCACGGACTCCCGCTCGGCCTCGACGGTCTTCAGCTCGGCGGAGAGCTCCATCAGCTTCTGTGGGTCGGTCGCGGCTTCGGCCAGCTTCGTGTGCAGCTGCCCCTCGCGTTTCGTGAGCTGCTCCATCTTCCGCTCGAGCCGCGCCGCCTCCTTCCGGGCGGCGCGCTGGTCGGCGGCGCTCACCGCGGGGGCCGCCTTCGGCGCCGGGGCCGCGGCGGCCCGCGGGGCCTCCGTGGACGTCCCGGCGGCCTCCCGGCGGCGCAGGTACTCCTCGATCCCGCCCGGCAGGTGGGTGATCCTCCCGTCGCCGAACAGCGCCACGACCGTGTCGCACACCCGCTCGGTCAGGTAGCGGTCGTGGCTGACCACCACGAGCGTGCCCGGCCAGCCGTCGAGCAGGTCCTCGAGGTTGGTCAGGGTGTCGACGTCGAGGTCGTTCGTCGGCTCGTCGAGCAGCAGGACGTTGGGCTCGGCCATGAGCAGCCGGGTGAGCTGCAGGCGGCGGCGCTCGCCACCGGAGAGCCGGCCGACGGGCGTCCACTGGCGGGCCGCCGGGAAGCCGAGCCGCTCGGCCACCTGCGACGCGGTCATCTCCTCCTTGCCGAACCGGACGTACTTGGCGACGGCCTCGACCGCCTCCAGCACCCGCATGTCCTTCGGCAGGTCGACCAGGTCCTGGGTGAGCTGCGCGAGCTGGACCGTCCTGCCCTCGACGCGCTTCCCGCCGTCGAGCGGTCGTTCGCCCGTCAGCGCCTTGAGCAGGGTGGTCTTGCCGGAGCCGTTGACCCCGACGATCCCGATCCGGTCGCCCGGGCCGAGCCGCCAGGTCTGGTGGTCGAGCAGGGTCCGCTCACCGATCTTCACGGTGGCGTCCTCGAGCTCGAGGACGGTGCGGCCGAGCCGGTTCGTGGCGAAGTTCAGCAGCTCGACGGTGTTGCGCGGCGGCGGCACGTCGGCGATCAGAGCCTCGGCTGCCTCGATCCGGTACCGCGGCTTCGAGGTCCGGGCGGGCGGACCGCGCCGCAGCCACGCCAGCTCCTTACGGGCCAGGTTGCGCCGGCGCGCCTCGGCGGCGTCGGCCTGCTTGGCGCGCTCGGCCCGCGCGAACACCCAGTCCTGGTAGCCGCCGAGGTAGCTCTCGACGCGGCCGTTCGCGACCTCCCAGGTCCGGGTGCAGACGGCGTCGAGGAACCAGCGGTCGTGCGTCACGACCACGACCCCGCACCGCCGGGAGAGCAGGTGCGCGGCCAGCCAGGTCACGCCCTCGATGTCGAGGTGGTTGGTGGGCTCGTCGAGCACCACCAGGTCGGGCTCGCCGAGCAGGGCTCGGGCCAGCGCCACGCGGCGCTTCTCGCCGCCGGACAGCCCGTCGACGGTCCGCTCCAGGTCGCGCAGGCCGAGACCGCCGAGGACGTCCCGCGCCTTCGGGTCGGAGGCCCACTCGTGGTCGGCGTCGTAGTGCGCGAGCACCACGTCGCGGACCCGCGCACCGGGCGGGAAGTCGTCCCCCTGGGTCAGGTAGGCCAGCTTCAGCCCGCCGAGCCGGGAGACCCGCCCGCCGTCGGGCGCGCGGCGCCCCGCGAGCACCTCGAGCAGGGTGGTCTTGCCGCCACCGTTGAGGCCGACGACGCCGACCCGCTTGCCGCGCTCGACGCCGAGGGACACGGCGTCGAGCAGCACGCGGGACGCATCGCCGGGGACGTGTGCGGTGACGTTCTCCAGGTTGACCAGGTTCTGTCCGGCCATCGGTCCTCTCTCAGGCCCGGGCGGGCGGCCAGGGCGACCCGCTCGGGGCGGGCGGTACGGGTGGGGGTTCGTCCGCGTCGACGACGCGGGCCCCGGGGACGGGTCCGTGCGCGACGCGGACCGTGCGGCAGACGCCGACGCCGGCGAGCTCCGCGGCGACCTCGACCGCCGACTCGGCGTCGGAGCAGAGGAACGCGCAGGTGGGGCCGGAGCCGGAGACGATCCCGGCGAGCGCCCCCGCGTTGACCCCTGCCCTCAGGGTACGGCGCAGGTCGGGTGCGAGGCTGACCGCGGCCGCCTGCAGGTCGTTGCCCAGCGAGAGCGCGAGCTGGCGCGGGTCCCCCTGGGCGAGCGCGCCGAGCACCGGCTCGACCGGGCGGTCCGGCGGTTCCTGGTCGCCGCGCAAGCGGTCCAGCTCGGAGAAGACCGTCGGCGTGGACAGCCCGCGCCGGGCCAGCGCGATGACCCAGTGCATCGGGTGCCGCGACAGGACCGGGACGATCCGCTCCCCGCGACCGGTGCCGAGCGCGGTGCCGCCGTGCAGGGCGAAGGTGACGTCGCTGCCCAGCTCGGCCGCCATGGACGACAGCTCGTCCCGGTTCAGATCCAGCTTCCACAACGCCGACAGCGCCACCAGCGTTCCCGCCGCGTCCGCGCTCCCGCCGGCCATCCCGCCGGCGACGGGGATGCCCTTGCGCAGCACGACGCGCACGGTCGGGTCGTGGCCGGAGCGCCGGGCCAGCAGCTCGACGGCCCGCCAGGCCAGGTTCGTGTCGTCGACGGGAACCTCGGAGACGCCCTCACCGTGCACCTCGAGGCCCGGCTCGTCGCTGGCCGACACCGCGACCTCGTCGAACAGGCTCACGGCGTGGAAGACCGTCACGAGGTCGTGGTAGCCGTCCGCGCGCACGCCGCCCACCGCCAGGTGCAGGTTGATCTTCGCGGGCACCCGGACGGTGACCGGAGGACGAACGGCGGAGAGCACCGTTCAACCCTACTGACCGCGCTCGGGACGCAGGCTGACGGTGAAGGTGAGCACGGCCACCAGCCCGATCAGCAGCACCCCGGCCGGTAGGAGCAGCGCCTGGGACATGGCCGTGGTGAACGGCGCGTACGCGGCGGGCGGGAGGGCCGCGATGCTCTCCCCCACCGGCGCGCCCCCGCCACCCCCGAGGTTCGCCGCGATCCGCGACTCCATGAACGCGGCGATGCCCGCGCTGCCGAGCACCGCCCCGACCTGCCGCGTGGTGTTGTAGACGCCCGCGCCGGCCCCGGCCTGGGTGAGCGGGAGGTTGCGGTTGGCGGTGGTGGCGACGGGGCCCCAGACGAACGCGTTGCCGATGCCCAGCAGCGCGATGGGCAGCAACAGGTGCCAGATCGCGACGCCCGGCTCCATGACCGCGGCCAGCCAGGCGAGCGCCGCCGACCACGAGACCATGCCGAACCCGGCGAGCCAGCGCGGGTGCGCCCGGTCCGTGAGTCGTCCGACGAACGGGGCCAGCACGCCCGAGAGCACCGCCATGGGGACGAGCAGCAGCGCCGACCGGGTCGGGGTCAGCCCGAGCACGCCCTGCGCGTAGAAGAAGATCGGGAAGGACATCGCGATGACGGCGAACCCGACCGTGGTGATCGCGATGTTGGCGAGGGTGAAGTTGCGGTCCCGGAACAGCGTCAGGGACATCAGCGGCTCGCCGCGGTTGTGCCACTGCCAGTACACGAACGCCGCCAGCACCGCGATCCCGGACAGGATCAGCCCCCAGATCCCGGGCGCCCAGTCGTGGCTCTGTCCCTCCTGGATGCCGAAGACCAGCAGGAACATCCCGGCGGCACTCAGCGCGACGCCCACCAGGTCGAAGCTGTGCACGCTCGTGGGCAACTCGGGCACCCAGCGCAGGGCGAGCGCGATCCCCACGATCCCGACCGGGACGTTGACGAAGAAGATCCACTCCCAGCCGAGCCCGTCGACCAGGACACCACCCAGGATCGGCCCGACCAGCGTGGCGACGCCCGCCACGGCACCCCACAGGCTCATCGCCTGGCCGCGCTTCCGCGGCGGGAAGGTCCGGGTGATCACGGCCATGGTCTGCGGCGTCATCATCGACGCGCCGAGGCCCTGGAACACCCGCGCCACCACGAGCCAGGCGATCGACCCGGTCAACCCGCACCACAGCGAGGCGAGGGTGAACAGCGTCAGCCCGACGAGATAGACCCGCCGCGGGCCGAACCGGTCCCCCAGCCGCCCGGTGATGAGCAGCGGCACCGCGTACGCGAGCAGGTACGAGCTCGTCACCCACACCACGCCGTCGACGCTCGCGGCGAGGTCGGCCTGGATCGCCGGGGTGGCCACGGTGACGATCGTGGAGTCCACGAGGATCATGAAGAAGCCCAGCACCAGCGCCCACAGCGCCGGCCAGGGACTCGGCTGCTCCGTGGGGCCCGGACGGGTGCCGGGGTCGGCGCTCGCGCCGGTGTCGCTGACGGCCATGGTTCTCCTCGGGTCGGTGCGCCGTGAAAGGGTAGGCCGCGGCACCGACGGAAAGCGCGTCACCGGGGGCGGTGCCCGGCGAGACGGGCGAAGTCCTCGATCCCCAGGGTCTCGGCGCGGGCCATGGGGTCGATCCCCGCGGCACGCAGGGCCTGCTCCGCCGCCGCGGCGGACCCCGCCCACCCGGCGAGCGCCGGACGCAGGGCCTTGCGCCGCTGCGCGAAGGCCGCGTCGACCAGGGCGAACACCTCGGCCCGGTCGATCTCGGCGCCGTCGCACCGCGGCGGGTCCCGGCGGGTGAAGGCGAGGAGCCCGGAGTCGACGTTGGGCACCGGCCAGAACACCGCGCGGGGGACCGGGCCGGCGCGGCGAGCGTCGGCGAACCAGGCGAGCTTGGCGCTGGGCACCCCGTAGACCTTGCTCCCCGGACCCGCGGCCAACCGGTCCACGACCTCCTGCTGCACCATGACCAGCCCCTTCCGGAGGGACGGCAGGGCCGCGAGCAGGTGCAGCAGGACGGGCACGCCGACGTTGTACGGCAGGTTCGCGACGACCGCGGTGGGCGCCGGGTCCAGCGTCCCGACCCGCATGGCGTCGACGTTCGTCACGGTCAGCCGGTCCGCCAGCGCCGGCGCGAACTCCGCGGCCGTGCCCGGCAGCGCCGCGGCCAGCGCGGGATCGATCTCCACCGCGTGCACGTGCGCGGCCGCGGGGAGCAGGGCGAGGGTGAGGGAACCGAGGCCGGGCCCGACCTCGACGACCACATCCGCGGCCGCGAGGTCCGCGGCCCGCACGATCCGCCGCACCGTGTTGGGGTCGTGCACGAAGTTCTGCCCGAGCTTCTTGGTCGGCCGGATCCCGAACCGCTCGGCGAGCGCGCGAACCTCCGCCGGGCCCAGCAGGCGGGAGGTGACGGGGTCGGGCGCGCTCACCCCCCCATCATCCGGGACCGCAGGTCCGCGGCCGGAGCCGGGCAGACCGTGACCGTGCCCGGGCTGCGTCGACCGACCCTGCTCGCCGGTGCCCCGCAGACGCTCGACGCCCGGAGCACGCGCAGACCTCGACCCCGGCGGCGTCCGGTTCTCCTCCGACGGCCGATGCCGTCATACAGTCGCATCATGTCCGACCTCCCGGCCGTCGTCTTCGACTTCGGCGGCGTGATCACGTCCTCGCCCTTCGAGGCGTTCAACCGGCTCGAGGCCGAGCGCGGGCTGCCGCGCGACCTCGTCCGCCGGATCAACGCCACCGATCCCGACGGCAACGCCTGGGCCCTGTTCGAGCGCGCGGAGATCGACGCCGAGCGCTTCGACGCGCTGTTCGCCGAGGAGGCCCGGAACCTCGGCCACGAGCTGCGCGGCGCCGACGTCCTGGCCCTGCTCGCCGGTGACATCCGGCCGCGCATGGTCGCCGCGATCGACCTGCTCAAGCAGCGCGGCCACCGGCTGGGCTGTCTCACCAACAACGTCCCGACGGGGCTCGGCGCGCAGATGTCCCCGACCGCGGAGCGGGCCGCCGCGGTGGCCGGCGTGATGGCGCGGTTCGACCACGTGGTGGAGAGCAGCAAGGTCGGCGTGCGCAAACCCGATCCGCGGATCTACGCGATGGTCTGCACCGGGTTGGGAGTCGAGCCGGAGCAGTGCGTGTACCTCGACGACCTCGGCATCAACTGCAAGCCCGCCGCTGCGCTCGGCATGCGGGCGATCAAGGTGACGGCCGAGGACCAGGCACTCACCGACCTGGAACAGGCCCTCGACCTCGCCCCGGGCACCCTCTGACCGCACGAACGGCACTGTCGTGCGGACCTACCGCACAAGAGTGCCGTTCGTGCGGGACGGGCGGGCAGGGGACGCCGGCGGGCGCGGGGACGCTAGCGGGGCAGGCCGAGCTTGCGGGCACAGGCGGGCCAGGCGCCGTAGCCGCCGCGGTCGTCCCGGACCTTGCTGGCCACGGCGATCTGCTCCTCGCGGCTCGCCTGGTGCGGCAGCGGCGCGTACTGGGTGCCGCCGTAGGCGCGCCAGGTGGAGGCGTCGAACTGGACGCCGCCGTAGTAGCCGTTGCCGGTGTTGATCGACCAGTTCCCGCCGGCCTCGCACTGCGCCAGCCGGTCCCACACCGCGCCGTCGGTGACGACCGGGGCGGGCGGCTGCTCGTCGTTCGTGCCGACCTTGACGATCCGTGGCCGCGGCGGCGTGCTCGCACCGGCCCGGATCTGCTCGCGGCGGACCTCCTGGCCGTTCTGCACGTACACCCGCATGACCACGGTCTGCTCGCCCGGCGCGCCCGGCTCGACGACCTGGCGCTGGCCACGGGGCAGCTCGGGGTCCTCGACCTCCTCGACCGGCGGGTCGGTCCGGCGCACCTCGACGACCTCGCCGACGCCGTTGCGCACGACGTGGATCTGCATGCCCTCGGTGATCTGGCTGTCGCTGCTCGGCACCGACACGTCGTCCGGTCCGAGGGTGACGCCCTCGTCGGCCAGCAGCCCGGCGACGGTGCCGGCGCTCGTGGTCATCTGCTCGGGCGGGCGGGTGCCGTCGGTGAAGGTGACGGTGCGCTGCACCTCGATCTGCACGTTCAGCCCGCCCATCGGGATCTTCGTGTCCGGGGCGAGGGACATCTGGATCGGCGCGACGTCGACGCCCATGCCCTTGAGCGCCTCGTCGACCGACGACGCCGTGGTCCAGACGTTGCGGGTCTGCCCGCCCTCGGTGAGCGTGAGCATCCGCGCCCGGTTGACGATCACCTGGTCGCCGTCGGCGATCTCGGTGGTCGGCGCGGGCTCCACGCGGTCCTGCGGGTTCGCGGAGATGCCGGCCGCGGCGAGGACGCCGGAGACGTCGTCCGCGTAGGTGTGCAGCACACGGTCCCGGCCGTCGACGGTCACCGTCACGGCCTTGTCCATAGCCAGTGCCGTCGCGCTGCCCGCGGTCAGGGTGAGCAGCGCGGCGACGGCGACGGTGCGGGCCCCGAAACCGGACCTCCGGCCGGTGCGGGCGGGCGGGGTCGCGCGACGGGTCGTGGCCGCCGGACGGGGGCGGGCGGGCGCGGCGGCCGGCGCGGGGGTGACCGTCAGCGGCTCGGCCTCGGGCTCCGCGGCGGGCTCCGTGGGCGCCGGCGGGGCGACGACGGCGAAGGCCTCGGTCGCGGGCTCGGTATCGGGCAGGGTGTCGAGCCGCCCGGTGTCGTCGAAGGCGGCCACCCGCCCGGACCCCACCCGCCCGGTGTCCTCGAGCGCGGCGGACCGCTCGGAATGCACGGGCCCGGTGTCGTCGAGCGCGGTGAAGGCCCCGGAGTCGAGCCTGCCGGTGTCCTGCACCGAGGCGAACCCGCCGGTGTCGATGCGGCCGGTCGTGACCGGGTCGCCCGCCGGCTCGACCCGCGGCATTCCGCCCGTGGGCGCCTCGTCGAACCAGCTGCCGCCCGCCGGGACGGTGTCCAGCGCACCGGGACCGACGGGGCGGTCGACCGCGGGAGCCGCACGAACCACGGGGCCCACCGGGATCACGGGGAACGGGGCGGTGCGGGACCCTGCCTCGAAGTCCTCGAAGTCCTCGAAGTCCTCGAAGTCCTCGGAGCGGAAGTCCTCGGAGCGGTCGAGCCAGGCGCCGCCCGCCTGCCCGCCCCGCGTCCGCTCCGGCGTCTCGTCCGGCCCCGCCCGCCCGGGACCCGCCTCGTCGGCCTCGGTCCACCACGAGCCCGGCACGTACTCCGCGACCGGCGCGCCGGAGTCGGCGTACCCGCGCAGGTCCTCGGCCGGGTCCCGGCCCTCGTCGCCGCCCTCGTCGTACTCCAGCCAGGGGCCCGGGCGCAGGACCGGCGCGTCGGTCGCGGCCGGTCCCTCGGCGTGCTCCAGCGACTCGAGTCCCAGGCGGACCCGGACCGCGCGCCGGCGCGCGCGCGCAGATACGTCGACCACTGGCTTCCAGACGTCGTCGGACCGGGCAGGGGCGGTGCGCGACGGTGACCGGAGCGGGCGGCGTCGGGGAACGCCCGGTCACGCGTCGCCACACCGGTGCTGGGGAGCGGACCCCTCCCGGCTGGGCGATCACGGAACCGTAACGGGCCGTGCTCGCCGGGTACGAGCCCGGCGCGCGCGGGAGCGCCGAACGGCGTCCCTGCTACGCCGAGCGCGGTGCCCGACCGTCGGGCGACGTCATAGTCCCTGCGGGCGGCAGGTCGGCGAGCCCGAAGATCCGCTCGGCGTTGCGGTCCGTGGTCCGGGCGAGCTCAGCTGCCGGCACCCCGCGGAGTTCCGCCAGGCCACGGACGGTCCACGGTAGACAATAGGGCTCGTTGGCGCGCCCGCGGTGCGGGTGCGGGGTGAGGAACGGGGCGTCCGTCTCGACCAGCACGTGGTCGTCGTCCGGGATCACCGCGGCCTCGCGCAGGGCGGCGGAGTTGCGGAAGGTGACCGGGCCGGCGAACGACAGAACGTAACCGGCCGCGGCGCACTCACGGGCCATCGCGGCGTCGCCGGAGAAGCAGTGGAAGATCACCCGCTCCGGCGCGCCCTCCTCGCGGAGGATGCGCAGCACATCCGCGTGCGCCTCCCGGTCGTGGATCATCAGCGGCTTGCCGAGCCGCTTGGCGAGGTCGATGTGCCACCGGAACGAGGCCTGCTGGGCCTCGGGCGGCGAGTAGTCCCAGTAGTAGTCCAGGCCCGTCTCCCCGACGGCCACCACGCGCGGGTCGGCGGCCAGCCGCTCGATCTCGGCGAACTCGGAGTCCGTGACGGCGGCGGTGCGGGTCGGGTGCAGCGCGACGGCCGCCACGACCCGCTCGTCCCAGTGCGCCGCGCGGACGGCCCATCGGGCGGCGGCGAGGTCGTCGGCCACCGTGATCGCGCGGGTGACGCCGACGGCGGCGGCGCGGTCCATCGCGGCGGCGACGTCCTCGGCCGTCTCGCACCCGCAGGCGTCGAGGTGGGTGTGGGCGTCGACGGTCGACGCGCCCAGCGGCTCGGGGGGTTCCGGCCGCTCGCGCCTAGCCATCCGCGCCCACTCGCGTCATGGATCCATGACGACCCACGACACTGTTTCCGAGCGCAGTGTGGTTCCACAACGCGATCAGCGGGCGGGTCATGTCTGGATCGGGGCCCACTCCGGGCCGGTCTCCCCGAGCTCGGGGGTGAGCTTGGCGAACAGCGGGGTGGGCTTGGCAAGCGGGCGGCCGACCTCGATCGGCCGGGACTCCCAGGTCGCCTGCTGCTCGGTGTAGTCCCCGGTCAGGACGGAGTAGTCCGGCCCGTCACCCAGGTCCTCCACCGAGCGGATCTCCGGCTGCGCCGCCCACACGCCCTCGCCGCCCAGCGCCTCGTGCACCTTCTGCGCGGCGTGCGGCAGGAACGGCGTGAGCAGCGTGTTCGCGTCGGACACCACCTGCAGCGCGGTGTGCAGGATCGTGTCCCGGCGGTCCGGGTCGTCCTTGCGCTTCCACGGCTCCTGGTCGGAGATGTACTTGTTAGCCGCGCCGACCACCCGCATCGCCTCGGTGACCGCCTGCTTGAAGCGGTTGCGCCGCAACAGGTCCCCGACGACCTCGAAGCCGGCCTTCGACGTCGCGAGCAGCGCCGCGTCGGCCTCGGTGGGCGCCGTGGGCTTCGGGATCGCGCCCACGTTCTTGTGCGCCATCGAGACCGAGCGGTTGACGAGGTTGCCCCACTCGTTGGCCAGCTCGAAGTTGATCCGCCGGACGAACTCCTCCCAGGTGAAGTCCGTGTCCTGGTTCTCCGGCCCGGCGACGGCGATGAAGTACCGCAGCGCGTCCGGCCCGAACTCCCGCAGGAAGTCCCCGACGTAGATCACGGTGCCGCGCGAGGTCGAGAACTTCGACCCGCTCATCGTCAGGTACTCCGACGACACGATCTCGCTGGGCAGGTTCAGCGTGCCGAAGGCACCGGGCTCGCCGCCGCGGTCACCCGCGCCGTTGTGCCCCAGCAGGATCGCCGGCCACATCACCGAGTGGAAGGTGATGTTGTCCTTGCCCATGAAGTAGTAGCCCTGGGCCGACGGGTCGGTCCACCACTGCTGCCAGGCGTCCGGGTCGGAGCCTCGGCGCGCCCACTCGACGGAGGCCGAGAGGTACCCGATCACGGCGTCGAACCAGACGTAGATCTTCTTCAGCGGGTTGTCCGACCAGCCGTCGAGCGGTACCGGGACGCCCCAGTCGAGGTCGCGGGTGATGGCCCGCGGCTTGAGGTCGGAGATGAGGTTGGCGCTGAACTTCAGCACGTTCGGCCGCCAGTCCGTGCGCGTGGACAGCCAGCGGCCCAGCGACTCCGAGAAGGCCGGCAGGTCGAGGAAGAAGTGCTCGGTCTCGACGAACTTCGGCGTCTCCCCGTTGATCCGCGACCTGGGGTTGATCAGGTCGGCCGGGTCGAGCTGGTTGCCGCAGTTGTCGCACTGGTCGCCCCGCGCGCCGTCGTACCCGCAGATCGGGCAGGTGCCCTCGACGTAGCGGTCCGGCAACGTGCGCCCGGTCGACGGGCTGATCGCGCCCATCTGCGTCTTCGGGACGATGTACCCGTTCTTGTACAGCGACAGGAACATCTGCTGCGTGACGTCGTAGTGGTTCGACGTCGTGGTCCGGGTGAACAGGTCGTAGGACAGCCCGAGGCCCTGCAGGTCCTTCGTGATCACGCCGTTGTACTTGTCGGCGAGCTCGCGCGGGCTCAGGCCCTCCGCGTCGGCCTGCACCTGGATCGGGGTGCCGTGCTCGTCCGTGCCGCTGACCATGAGGACCCGGTCGCCCGTCATCCGCCGGAAGCGCGAGAAGACGTCGGAGGGCACACCGAAGCCGGAGACGTGGCCGATGTGCCGCGGACCGTTGGCGTACGGCCACGCCACGGCGGTCAGCACGGAGGAACTCATGTGACCAGCGTATGCCCGGCGGCGAAGCCGGTTCCCGCCACCCACGACCGGTGATCCGGGCCCGCCGCGGCGTCGGGGGACTACGGTGTGCCGCATGGAGGCGCGGAGGGCCGACGGGCTCGCCACCGACCGCCGCGCCGTGTTCCGGGACGCGGCCCTGCAGCTGTGGGCCGACGCCGGCTGGGCGGCCGTCACGGTCGGCTCCGTCTGCGCCGCCACCGGGTTGACCGAGGCGGACTTCGCCGCCGAGTACGACTCCCCCGAGGACCTGCTGGGCGAGGTCTTCGACGAGGGCACCGAGGAGCGCACCGCACTGGTGCTGGCCGCCGTGGAGGCGGCGCCGCGGAACCGGATCGCGCAGCTCCGGGCGGGCCTGGACGCGATGGCCGGCTACGTCGAGCGGGACCCCCGCCACGTGGTCACCCTGGTCGAGGCGATCGGCTGCCCGGCCCTGCGCCGTCGCAGGCGGGCGACCAACCGCGGGTTCGCCGCGCTGATCAGCTCGGGGTCCGGCGGGCTGCCGGACCCGGCCGACCCGCGCGAGGTCCACGCCGCCGCCGTGTTCTGCATCGCCGGGTTCCACGAGCTGCTGTTCGCGTGGTTCGACCCGGAGAGCCCGGTCGGGCGGGACCTGGTGGTCGATCACGCGGCCCGCCTGTTCGAGGCGTGCCTGTCGGTCCGGTGAGGCCCGGCGACGGCCGGGAGTGAGTCCCCGGGGACGAGGCCGCGGGCGTTCCCCTTCGGGCACCACGCAGAGGTACGTACACGGTGTGGGGACGGACGGGGCGCCCTTCTCCTGCGGGCCCTCCGGTCGCGCGGACGTCACGCGGTACGGCTCGCCGGCCACAGTACGGTGGAGCGGTGAACGTGGAGGTCACTCCCCTACCCGGAATCGGCGTGCGCAAGGACTTCGCCCTGCGCAGTGGCCGGCGCATCGGCGTCGTCACCCATCGCGACGGCCAGATCGAGCTGATCGTCTCCAAGTCCGACGACCCGGACGCCTGCCTCGCCGAGCTGCCGCTCACCAGCGACGAGGCCGCCGCGCTGGCGAACCTGCTCGGCGCGCCGCAGCTGGTCGCGCAGCTCACCGAGGAGCACAAGGACCTCCCCGGCATCCACACCCGGCAGATCCCGGTGCTGGACACCAGCCCCTACGACGGCCGGCCGCTGGGCGACACCGCCCTGCGCACGCGGACCGGTGTCTCGGTGGTCGCGGTGATGCGGGCAGGCCAGGCGCACCCGTCGCCCACACCCGACTACACCCTGACCGCCGGGGACCTGCTGGTCACCGTCGGCACGTCCGAGGGGCTCGACAACGCCGTCAAGATCCTCAAGAACGGCTAGCCCGTGGGCCACACCGCGCTCGAACTGATCGAGCTCGGCGCCGTCTTCTTCGGACTGGGCCTGCTCGGCCGGCTGGCGTTGAGGATCGGGATGTCGCCGATCCCGCTCTACCTGCTCGGCGGGCTGTGCTTCGGCAACGGCGGGCTGCTGCCGCTGGGCGGCATCGGCGACTTCACCACGCTGGCCAGCGAGGTCGGCGTCGTGCTGCTGCTGTTGTTGCTCGGCCTGGAGTACTCCGCCGCCGAGCTGACGACCGGGCTCAAGCGCTCCTGGACCGCCGGCCTGCTCGACATCGTGCTCAACGCCGGACCGGGGGTGGCCGTGGCGCTGTTCCTCGGCTGGGGTCCGGTCGGAGCGCTGGTGATGGGCGGGGTCACCTACATCAGCTCCTCCGGGATCGTGGCCAAGGTGCTGTCCGACCTCGGCCGGCTCGGTAACCGCGAGACCCCGGTGGTGCTGTCGATCCTCGTGTTCGAGGACCTCGTGATGGCGCTCTACCTGCCGATCCTCACCACCCTGCTGCTCGGGGTGACCCTGCTCGGGGGGCTCTCGGCCGTGGGGATCTCGCTCGCCGTGATCGCGGTCGTGCTGCTGGTGGCGCTGCGCTGGGGCCGGTACGTCTCCGCGGTCGTCGACAGCGAGAACCGTGAGGTCTTCCTGCTGAAGGTCTTCGGCGCGGCCCTGCTCGTGGCCGGGGTCGCCTCGGCGCTGCAGGTCTCGGCGGCCGTCGGCGCGTTCCTGCTCGGCATCGCGATCTCCGGGTCCACCGCGCACAACGCCACCCGGCTGCTCGAGCCGCTGCGCGACCTCTTCGCGGCCGTGTTCTTCGTGGTCTTCGGGCTGAACACCGATCCCCGGGCGATCCCGCCGGTGCTCGGCTGGGCGGTGGTGCTCGCCGTCGTCACCTCGCTGACCAAGATCGCGACGGGCTGGTGGGCGGCCCGCCGGCAGGGCATCGGGAAGCTCGGTCGGGCCCGCGCGGGCGCGGCGCTGATCGCCCGCGGCGAGTTCTCGATCGTCATCGCGGGGCTCGCGGTGTCCTCCGGCGCCGTACCGGAGCAGCTGGCCGCGCTCGCCACGGCCTACGTGCTGATCATGGCCGTCGCCGGCCCGATCGCGGCGAAGTACGTCGAGTCGGTCGCCCGCGCCCTCCAGCGCCGCACCGTCCGCGCCGCGGCACCCAGCGCCGGTGGCTGACCCCGTGCGCGGCGCCGGTCGCCGCGGGCGCCCTCACGAGGACTGCAGGGTGGCGTTGTACAGCTCGCGCTTCCCGACGCCCGCCGCCCGGGCCACCGCCGCCACGGCGTCCTTGAGCCGCTCGCCCTCGGCCACCCGCTCCTGCACCGCGGGCACGAGGGACTCCACGGCCGGGGCCGCCGCCGGCGCGGCCCCGGCGAGCACCACGGTGACCTCCCCGCGCACCTCCCCGGCCGCCCACTCCGCCAGCTCGGCGAGGGGGCCGCGGCGGACCTCCTCGTAGGTCTTCGTCAGCTCCCGGCAGACCGCGGCGGCGCGGTCCGGGCCCAGCACCTCGACGGCGCTCCGCAGCGTGTCGCCGAGCCGGTGCGGGGACTCGAAGAACACGACGGCGCGGGGCTCGCGCACCAGCTGTGCCAGCCACCGCGACCGCTCGCCGGCCTTGCGCGGCGCGAAGCCCTCGAAGCAGAACCGGTCGCAGGGCAGGCCGGACAGGACCAGCGCGGTCGTCACGGCCGACGGGCCGGGCAGGCAGGTGATCGGCAGGTCCTCCGCCGCCGCGGCCGCGACCAACCGGTACCCGGGGTCCGACACCGCCGGCATCCCGGCGTCGGTCACGACGAGCACGGTCCGGCCCGCCCGGACGTCGTCGAGCAGACCGGGCAGCCGGGCGGTCTCCACCGCGTCGTAGTGGCTGATCACCGTGCCGGTCACGGGGACGTCGAGGGCCGCGGCGAGCGCCCGGAACCGCCGGGTGTCCTCGGCGGCGACGACGTCGGCGGTGGCGATCGCCTCGCGCAGGCGGACCGAGGCGTCCCGGGCGTCGCCCAGCGGGGTGGCGGCGAGAACGAGCATGGACCTGAGCCTACGATCGGGCCGGTGGAGCCGATCGGGGCGCGGGTGGGGACCTCAACGGGCGGCTCGCTCGACTCGGTGGGGCCCGGTGGCGCGGTCCACGCCACCGGACGCGCCGATCGGGTGGTGGAGGCGGACGAACCCGACGTCACCGGTGCGGTCGCGATCGGCACGCCCCCGCCGCTGCGGCCCCCGGAGCCGGACCCGGCCGCGCGCCTCGGGCCGCCGCCGCCCACCGACACCGCCCGCAGCTGGCTGCTCGCGATCACGCTGGCCGTGCTGGGCGGCGTGCTGCGCTTCACCGGTCTCGGCTACCCGACGGACGCCGGCACCCCGGTCTTCGACGAGAAGCACTACGTGCCGCAGGCCTGGCAGATGCTGCGCAACGGCGGGGTCGAGGACAACCCCGGCTACGAGCTCGTCGCGCACCCACCGCTGGGCAAGCAGCTGATCGCGATCGGGGAATGGCTCTTCGGCTACGACCCGCTCGGCTGGCGGGTGGCCGCGGCCTTCTGCGGCACGGTGATGATCCTGCTGATCGTGCGGGTCGCCCGGCGGCTCACCCGGTCGACCCTGCTCGGCGGCCTCGCCGGGGTGCTGCTGATCTGCGACGGCGTGTCGCACGTGCAGTCACGGGTCGGGATGCTCGACGTGTTCCAGGCCTTCTTCGTGCTGGCCGCCTTCTGCACGCTCGTCCGGGACCGCGACGACGTGCGCGGGCGGCTCGCCTGCGTCGTGGATCGCCTCGGCGAGTCCCCCCTCGGTCCACGGCTGGGGATGCGCTGGTGGCGGCTGGCCACCGGCGTGCTGCTCGGGCTGGCCTGCGGGGTGAAGTGGTCGGGCCTGTACTGGGTCGCCTTCTTCGGCGTGCTCGTCGTGCTGTGGGACGTGGGGGCCCGGCGGGCGGCCGGCGTCGCCCGGCCGTGGGTGGGGGCCCTGCGCCGCGACCTGGCACCGGCCCTGTGGGCGCTGCTCGTGGTACCGCTGGTGACGTACCTGGGCTGCTGGTGGGCCTGGTTCGGCAGCGAGGTCGGGATCGACCGGCACGCCGTCGGCAACCAGGTCGGGACCGGCGGGACCTGGTCGATCGCGCCGGCCGCGCTGCGCTCGCTCTGGTACTACAGCGGCCACGTCCTGGCCTTCCACGAGGGGCTGGACACGCCGGCCGGGCATCCGCACCCGTGGGAGTCGAAGCCCTGGACCTGGCCGATGGGCCTGCGCCCGATGCTCTACTTCTACGAGTCGAGCGACTCGGTCGGCGGGTGCGACGCCACCGAGTGCACCAGCGCGGTGATGCTGGTCGGCACGCCGGCGCTGTGGTGGCCCGCGGTCCCCGTCCTGGCCTGGGGGATCTGGCGCGCGGCGACCCGCGCCGACTGGCGCTACGCCGGGGTGCTGGTCGGCTACGCCGCCGGCTTCCTGCCGTGGTTCCTCAACATCGACCGGCAGATGTACTTCTTCTACATGACGCCGGTGGCACCGTTCCTCGTGCTCGCGACCGTGCTGGTCATGGGGGACATCCTGGGCCGGGCCCGCAGAGCGGGCTCGGAACGCCGGCGCACCGGCCTGCTCGTCGTCGCGCTGTGGGTGGGCGCGGTGGTGGCGAACTTCGCCTGGCTGTGGCCGATCCTCGTCGGCCTGCCGATCACGCCCGCCCACTGGCAGGCCGAGCTCTGGCTGCCCTCCTGGCGCTGACCCGGCAGGTACCGGCGGTCGCCGGTCAGCCCGAGGCCAGGGTGACACTCGCCCCCAGGGCCAGGACCACACTGGCCAGCTGCACCGCCGTGAGGCGCTCGCGCAGGATCGCCCGGGCCAGCAGCACCACGGCCACCGGGTAGAGCGCCACGATCACCGACGTCACGCCCAGGGCGCCGACCCGGGTGGCGAGCAGGAAGAACACGTTGGCCGCGGAGTCGAGCACCCCGCTGACGACCATCAGCCCGATGCTGCCGGGCCGGCCCGGGCGCCGGACCGCGGTGAGGAGCAGCAGCAGCGTCACCGACGCCATGCGCCCGAAGACGAGCGGCCAGAGACCCGAGTCGGCCGGCGTCGCGTCGAGGATCACGAAGAACAGGCCGAAGCCCGCGCCGGAGGCCAGGCCGAGCAGCACCCCGGTGAACGCGGCCTTCTCCCGGTGGGACCCCGCGGTCGCCAGCACGATCGCGACCAACGCGACCACCATGCCGACGATCGTCAGCGGCCCCGGGCGCTCCCCGCCGAGGATGCCGACCAGCAGCGGCAGGCCGGCCGCGACGACGGCCGACAGCGGCGCCACCGTCCCCATCGGCCCCACCGCGAGACCGCGGAAGTACAGCAACAGCCCGCAGGCGCCGGCGAGGCCGGCCAGCGCACCGATCCACGCGGCCGACCCGCTCGGGCTGCCGGGCACCAGCAGGAGCCCGGGGACGAGCGCGATCAGTCCGGCGATCTGGGCGACCGTGGTCACGGTGAGGACGGGCGCGCGGCGGGCGGCCAGCCCGCCGGCGAAGTCGGCGAAGCCGTAGGTCGCGGCGGACAGCAGGGCCGACGGCGCGGCGACACCGGCCATCAGCGGGGTACAGCGGAATGGACGAGCACGAACACGTCACTGAACGCTACGGGGCCCCGCCCGTGAAGTACAACCGAGTATCCGCCGAGGTACGACACAATGGATCGGTGCAGTCTCCCGACGACGTCGCCCTCGCGATCGGCCGCAACGTCCGCGCGCTCCGCCACCAGCGCCGGATGACGATCGACGCGCTCGCCGCCGCCTCCGGGGTCAGCCGCGGCACGGTGATCCAGATCGAGACCGCGCGGGGCAATCCCAGCATCGGCACGCTGGTGCATCTCGCCGAGGCCCTCCGGGTCGGGGTGACCTCCCTGGTCGACGACGACGCGATGCCCCGCGTCGTCGTCCGGCGGGCGGAGCAGGCGGTGCCGCTGTGGAGCAGCGAGGCCGGGAGCACCGCGGTGTTCCGGATCGGGACCGACCCGCCCGACGTCGTGGAGCTCTGGGACTGGACGCTCCAGCCCGGCGACGCGTTCGACGGCGAGGCCCATCCCATCGGCACGGCCGAGGTGCTGTCCGTGCGGCACGGGCGGCTCGGCCTGCGGGTCGGCTCCGTCGAGCACGAGCTCGGCGAGGGCGACACGGTGATGTTCCAGGCGCACGTGTCGCATCGCTACTCCGGCGCGGGCGAGGGACCGGTGCGGTTCACCATGGTCGTGCTGCAGCCGGGCGACGCGGGGCTCGTCCCGCCGACCGCCATCGCCCCCGCCGAGCCGGACTGACGAACCGCAGGCTCAACAGCCGTCCAGGCGCAACGGCCGGTGCACCGGATCGACGGCGAGGGTCACCGGATCGACCGTCGAGCGGTAGCCGCACCCCCGGGCCGGGACGACCTCGACGGTCCGGTCGTCCGCGAACCGCAGTTCCGCGGGCGGGACACCCTCACCGAGCCCCACCCACACCGGCGAGTCCTGGAGGAACGGGCCACTGCCCGCCCGGGCGCGTACCGAGTAGGCCGGGCCGTCCGCCGCGAAGGTCCTCGTCTCCACCAGCGCCAGCCGCAGCCGCGAGCCCGGCGGGCCCGGAACCTCGCGAACCGTCGCGAGCCCGGGCGAGAACACGACCGAGGCCCAGGTCAACACCACCCACACCGCCGTGACCAGCAGGCCCGCCGCGGCGACCGCGATCCGCCACGTCGTGCGCCGGGCCTGCAGCGCCGCCCACACCGTGAGCAGCACGATCCCCAGTCCGACCAGCACCCCCGCGTACCAGGGCGCGAACAGCAGGTGGAAGGGGTCCGCCACGGCGACCGCTGCGAGCAGCGCGACGACCAGCACCACGAGCGCGAGGGCGCGGTGCCGGATCCGGCGGGGCGGAGCGGCGGCGGTCATGCCGCCCAGGATGCCCGCAACGCCTCCGCGACCCGCCGTGCCTCTGGTCCTCACAGGAAGCAGTTCGAAACACAGACCTTTCTCAACCGGCTGGTCCGACCTTGCCCCGGTTCGCCGGATAGCCGGCCATCTCCCTGGTGGGTGCAATTGGCTGCGCTTGCCGCCTTGTTGTTCGGCGGTGGTCGCGCCGGGCTGGGCTAGGTTGGGCGTGTCAGGTCCTGCTTGTGCAGCCCGAACCACACCCGTTTCCCGTTGGGGTGCTGTTGCACTCCCCACTGGTCGGCGATGGCGGCGAGCAGGAGCATGCCGTGCCCGCCATGGGCCGAGGGGGCGCGCCGGGCGGCCGGGGTGGTCACGAGCTGTCGGCGACCGTCACGCGGAGCACCGGCGCGGTCAGTTGCACCTCGACCTGCAGGGCCGCGTCCCCGCCCACGTGCCGGATCACGTTCGTCACCAGCTCGCTGACCAGCAGCTCGGCGTGCTCGCGCAGCGGCTCGGCCGCCCAGGCCGACAGTAGCTGGGCGAGCACGCCACGGGCGGCGGGCACGCTGCGCGGGATCGCCGGCAGGTCGATCGTGGCCCGCAGCGCGGTAGCGCTCGTCATGCCTCAACCTCCGACGCCGGCCCGGGCGTGGGTTCGGCCGGGGGCTCGGGCATCGGCTCGTCGAACGGCCGCGGCGGCAGCACCTCGAGCTTGTCGATCAGACCGAGGGCCTCGAACACGCGTAGCGCCGGGCCGCTGCCCAACCGCACCGCGAGCCGCCGCCCGGCGGCGCGGGCCCGTTCGTCGGCGAGCAGGACCAGCCGCACCCCGGAAGAGTCGACGAACGCGAGCTGGGACAAGTCGACCACCAGCAGTCCGGGCGCCCCGCGCTCGGCCTGCTCGACCCGACGTACGGCATGCCCGTAGCTGGAAATGTCCAGCTCGCCGTCGAGCACCACCTCGACGGTGCTGCCACCTCCGGTCGCGGCGGTCATGGGGCGACCTCGATGACCAGCAGCGCGATGTCGTCGCGCGGAACGTGTTGCTGGAAGGCGACGATGTCGCTGAGCAGCACCTCGGCGAGGGCGTCGGCCGATCGGGGGCCGACCGCACCAACCCGCCGCGTCAGGCGTTGCAGTCCGTAGAAGCCGTCCACGCCCCTCGCCTCCGTGACCCCGTCGGTGTAGAGCACCATCATGTCCCCCGGCCCGAGCCGGATGGTCGTCGCGCTCAGCGCGACGTCGGCGAACACGCCCAGCAGCGTCCCCGACATCGCCACCACCTCGACGGCCGTCTCCACCGCCGCCTCGACCGCCCTGCCTGCCGGCTCGGCCTCGGGGGCGTGGCGGCGCAGCAGCGCGGGTGGATGCCCGGCCCCGGCGAGGGTGACCGTGGCCGTGCCGTCGTCACCGACCGAGATGTGCGCGTGCGCGACGGTCGCGAACCGGCCGGGGGCCCGCGCCTCGCGCAGCATCGCCTCGTTGAGCCGCAGCAACGCCTCGACCGGCCCGAGGCCGTGGGCCACCTCGGCGCGCAGGGTGTGCCGGATCAGCGCGGTGAGCGCAGCGGCGTCGGGGCCCTTGCCGCAGACGTCGGCCACCACCACGGCCCACCGCCCGGGTTCGGGCGTGGCGACGACGTCGTAGAGGTCCCCGCCGACCTGCACGGTGGCGCGTTCGTCGGTCTGCGGCCGGTAGCGGGCGGCCAGTCGCAGTCCCGGTGGGTCGGGCAGGGCGGTGGGGAGCAGCGCCGCCTGCAGCGTGTGCGCGATCCGCCGTTGTTGCTCATACAGCCGCGCGTTGTCCAGCGCGACCGCCGCGCCGGCCGCGATTTGCTGGGCGAAGGCCAGATCGAGCTCGTCGAAGCGCTGCCCGGACTCGGCGTGGACCAGGGTGAGCGCGCCCAGGCTGCGCCCGCGCACGGTCAGCGGTACCACCAGGGCCGAACTCATGCCGATCGAGCGAATCAGCGCCAGGTGTTCGGCGTCCTCGGCGCCAGCGACGAGCAGCTCGTCGGGGATCTCGGGGAAGAACGCCGGCTCACCGGTGCGGGTGACCTCGAAGGCGCTGCCGGGCGCGGACGGATCCGGTGGGTAGCGCTCCTGCAGCCGCAGCACGAAGTCGAGCTTGGCGGGGTCGTCGTGGGCGACGGCGATCTGCTCGACCTCGTTGTCACGTACCAGGTGTACCGCGCACCAGTCGGCCAGCTCCGGCACGACGAGATCGGCCAGGCGCTGCAGGCGCTCCTCGACCGACAGCGGCGCCTCCATCAGCTGGCCGGTGCGGGCGAGGAACTTCATGCGGTCGCGCTCACGCTCGGCGAGCGTGCGCGCCGAGCGTTCGACGACCAGCAGCCGGGCCCGCTCCAACGCCTGCGCACACAGCGCGGCAACTGCCTCCAGGTAGGCGCGCTCGTCGGGCAGGAACCTGCGCGGGGCACCAAAGCTGAACACCATCGCGCCCAGGTCGCGGCCCTCCACCCGCAGCGGCAGGCAGGCGGTCGCCTCGCGGGAGCCCGCGGTGCCCAGCGGCGCCATCTCCGGGTAGCGCGCGGCCCACTGAGCGGCGTCCTCGATCCACACCGGTGCGCCGTCGAGCACCGCATCCGACAGCGGGCGCCCGCGGCGCAGCTCGACGCGTCGGTAGCGGGCCTGCATGTCCGCCGGCCACCCGGTGCTGAACAGCGCAATCAGCGCCTCGGGCTCGGCTCGGGTGAACAACACGCCGGCATCGGCGCCCAGCAGCTCGACCGATGTGGCGACCGCGACCCGTCCGATCGCTTCCGGGGTCGGTGCGGCCAGCAACGCGCCGGCGAGCCGCTGCAGGGCGGCGCCGCGGGCCCGCGCACCGGCCGGCAGCGGCCGATGCGGCACCCCGTACAGCAGCACACCCGCACCGGTCGGGACGCAGCCGAGCGTGACACTCGGCTCGACCAAGTCGACCGCAGCCGCGACCCCGTCCCCCACCGCCCGGTCCAGCGCGGCCAGCAGTTCCGGCTCGGGCGACGTCTCGGCCACCGCACGGCCGATCATTAGCCGGGGGAGCTCGCGGCGTGCCACCTCGTTGACCGCGCTGACCACGTGACCCGACCCCACGGTGACCACGACCGGGAACGGTAGATCCGGGGCGGCGGGCGGCTCGGAGCTCATCGCCACACCAGCCCGACACACCACGCCGCGACCCTGGCCGTCAGGGCGAGACGCGCCAGTGCGGGAAGCTCCGCGGTCATCGCGCACCCACTCCGCTAGTTGTCGGCGCGCCCGGTCCGCGCTCGTCGGGCGCCCAGTCTGGCAGCCTCTCGCCCCCCGCCCCAGCGAACCACTCGCCGGTAGCCCGCCGCGCCGGCGCTGGCTGCTCCCACTCCCGGCAGGGCCGTCCCCATCCTCTGGCCTCGCCCGCAGCGGGTGAGCTCCTGCGTGCACGGGGGTGGCACGCTGCCCGCGAACCGGGCTGGTGCGGCGGGCAGGACACCTGGGGGCGACCGCCGGCGACAGCGTCGTGGCGACGACGCAGTGCAGGCCGACACCGCCGGCTCGGACAGTGGCGAACCACGGGAACGGGGTGCCGGCGGTGCTCGCAACCGTCACACCCAGCGGCTTGGCCCCGGTGACGTCTGGTCGACGGGGAGCAGATGAGGGGCGAGCGTTTCTGCGTCGTTGACATTTCGGTACGGACTGCAGGGAGGAATCATGACAACCATCACCGAGCTGCGTGAGCAGGTGCGCGGTCCGGTCATCGAGCCGGGCGAGGACGACTACGACGAGCAGCGCCGGGTCCACAACGGGATGCACGACCGCCGTCCGGCGCTCATCGTGCGGGCAACCTCGGCCGCCGACGCCGCCGCCGTGGTGAACTACGCCCGCGAGGCCGGCCTGGACCTCGCGGTGCGCGGTGGCGGGCACAGCGCGCCCGGGTTCGGGACGTGCGACGGCGGCGTCGTGCTCGACCTGGCGCCGCTCAACAACGTGTTCGTCGACCCGATCAAGAAGACGGCCCGCGTCGGCGGCGGCGCCACCTGGGGAGACTTCAACCACGCCACCCACGCCTATGGCCTGGCCACGACCGGCGGCATCATCTCCACCACCGGGGTGGGCGGCCTGACGCTGGGCGGCGGCATCGGCTATCTGACCCGTGGCTGCGGCCTGTCGTGCGACAACCTGGTCGGTGCCGAGGTGGTCACCGCCGACGGCCGCCTCCGCCTGGTCAGCCAGGACCAGCACGAGGACCTGCTGTGGGCGCTGCGCGGCGGTAGCGGCAACTTCGGCGTGGTCACCGCCCTCGAGCTCGCCCTGCACGATGTCGAGACGATCTACGGCGGCCCCCTGCTGTACGAGGTCGCCGATGCCCCGGCCGTGATGCGGGCGTACGACGACTACATCCAGCAGGCCCCCGAGCAGCTCGGCGCGTTCTTCGGCTGGCAGCTGGCCCCGCCACTGCCGTTCATCCCCGAGGACCGCCACGGCGACGTGTTCTGCGCCATGGTCACCTGCTGGAGCGGGCGGCCGGAAGACGGCGAGCAGGCGATCAAACCCTTCCGCGACGTCGCCGAGGTCAAAGCCGAACTGGTCGGGCCGATGCCCTACCCCGCGCTCAACGCGGCCTTCGACGGGCTGTTCCACAAGGGCATCCGGCAGTACTGGAAGGCCGACTTCGTGCGCGAGCTGCCCGATGAGGCCATCGCCACGCACGTCGAGCACGGCCCTCGGACGCCGACGGTCGCCTCGACGATGCACCTCTACCCCATCAACGGCGCTGCAGCGCGGGTCGGCGCCCAGGACACGGCATTCGGTCACCGCGACGCGCGGTACGCCATGGTCATCGGCGCGTTCTGGGACCCGCCCACCGACGACGACGCCAACATCGCGTGGGTCCGGGACTACTACGCCGCCGTGCACCCCTACGCGGGCACCGAGGGCGGGTACATCAACTTCATGGGCCCCGACGACGCGGCCCGCGCCCCGGAGAACTACGGCCCCACCTACCAACGGCTCCGCCAGGTCAAGGCCACCTACGACCCCGGCAACCTGTTCCACCTGAACCAGAACATCCCACCGGCCTGACGGCGGGCGTTCGCCGGCCTTGCCCTGGGGTGAGCCACGTCGGCCGGGTATCGCGGCACCGCCGCGGATCTCCTGTTGCCGGACCATCGGTAACGAAGGCGCTACCGAGCGCGACGCACCATCTGACGGTCTCGACCGCCCGTGGAGGGGGGACCAGCCCATGAGCGGTCGAGGCCGTCCCCGCGCACCCGGCCCCCGGGGGCCTGGCGGTGCTCGCTGCGGCCTCGGGCCCGCCGGACCGATCGGCGGCCCTGGCAGCTCGGGGCTCGACTGCCAGGACCTCGAAGTGAAAGGGTTCCGGACCCCTCGGACCTCGTGCAGGCAGCATCGCAGAGACGAGGCGAGCCACGTACGGGCCTTGGTCCTGGAGACGCCTCAGCCGGGCAAAACGGTCAGCTCACGGGTGCCGCGTCAACTGCTCACGCGCGCAGCCCGCGCCTCCCGCAGGGGTCATTGGCAAACACAGAATCCCTCTTGGTGGAGCTGAGGGGAATCGAACCCCTGACCTTCTCGATGCGAACGAGACGCGCTACCAACTGCGCTACAGCCCCAGGCCTGCAGGCCTTCCGGCCGTGCAGGAGGAACCATATCAGCCGTCATTCACCGGCCGCACGGCGGTATGCCCCTGCGGCGCCGCGCAGGCCCGCGGGGGTGTCGAGCGGCACCTCGTCGTCGTCCTCGTCGACGTCGACCAGCTGCGTCCCTGCGGGCAGTGGGGGCGGAGGGGCCGGCTGGAGGCGCGGCAGGGCGGGCTCGAAGCCGGTCTCGGCGTCGGCGTCCCCGTCGACCGTCCGACGCTTCGCCGGAAGCACCCCGACGGGCTCCCCGGTGCCGCGGACGCGGTCCGGCTCGCCGTCGTCGGCGGTCCAGTCCTCGTCGGCCTCGGCGGCGTACCCCGGGTCGACCGGGCCGCCGAGCCCGTCGTCCTCGTCCTCGGCGGCCTCGGCGCGGCCGCGCGCCTCCGCGGACTCGTCGCGGTGCCCGGACGCCGCCTCGCGGCCGCGGCGGGCCCACTCGTCGAGGGCGGGGTCGTCGGCGGCCTGCGGGCGCCGGGTGCCGGCCATCCGGGCGGCCCGACGGGCGCGGATCGCCTCCTCCATCCGCACCTGGCGGCGCAGGTAGACCAGGTACCCGACGAGTGCGAGATCGACCAGGCCGTGCACCCACCAGAGGGCGGGCAGCACCAGCAGGGCGGCACCGGCCGTGACCACGGCCAGGACGAGCAGGCCGACCACGACGCGCTGTCGGAAGGCGTAGCGGGCGCGGGCGGCGAGGGCGGCGGCCTCGGGGTCGAACCCGCCGCGGCCGGGACGGAACGCCGCCGGCGGGCGCTCCCAGCGCCGGTCGTCGGCCTCGTCGTCCGGCCGGGGCTCGTGCCCGCCCGGGTCGGCGCCCCCACCCTCGCGGTGCCGGTCCCCCTCGTCCCACTCGTCGTAGCCCGCGGCCGCGTCGCCCTCGGCCGGATCGCCCACGACGGATCCGTCGAGGTCGTCCTCGTCGAGGTGTCGCTCGTCGAGGTCACGCTCGTCTCGCCCGACGAGGTCACGCCCGACGAGGTCACGCCCGTCGCCGGCCAGCCGGGCGAGGTCGGGCTCGGCGACGTCGTACCGGTCGTCCTCGTCGTACTCGTCCGCGCTCACCCCGCGCTCGTCGAGGTCGCGCTCGGCGTCGAGATCGTCGACGTCGGCCCGGCCCTCGGCGTCGTCCCGGTCCGCCTCGGGCCCGCCGGGCTCGTCCCGCTCGTCGGGGGCGGCCTCGCGGGCGGCGGGCACGCGGGTCCCCGGGCCGGGTTCGGTGCTCGTCGCGAGAGTGCCTCCGGCGCGCTCGTCGTCCGTGTCCATCCCGTACACCTCCAGACTCCGGTGCCGCACGGGCCGCGCGAGCACCCGGCCGGAGAGCGCGGCCGGACTGGGCCGCACGACCTCCTGCTGACGTCGCGCGACCGCCGGGACGAGGATCAGCAGCCACATCACCACGAGACCCGCGAAGATCAGCGAGCTGGGCACGGCTGCTTCCTCCCCCCGAACGGCGCAGTCGAGACGCGATCCCCTCCGGTGTCCGGAGCCAAGATCACGCCCGGAGTCCCCACGGTAGTGAGCACGGACGCGGGATTCGGCGAACGACGCGCCGTCATCGCCCACCGGTTCGTCGATTCCCCCGGGGCGGGTGTGGCAATTGGTGCACACGTGACTACCACCCGCGACGAAGCATCGCCCCGAAGTGGCCCTCGGCCACCCGTTCGGCGAGGTCAGGCCCGCGAGGCCCGGCCCTCCGAGACCAACCGCGCCACGAGGCCTCCGGGGGGCAGTTCCTCGACGGTCTGCGCGAAGCAGAGATGGTCCCGCCAGGCCCCGTCGACGTCGAGGTAGCGCCGGAAGAGCCCCTCCTCGCGGAAGCCGAGCTTGGTCAGCACCCGCAGGCTGGGTCCGTTCTCCGGACGCACGGTCGCCTCCAACCGGTGCAGCCCCACGGACCCGAAGCAGTGGTCGACGGCCAGCGCGACGGCGGCGGTCGTGACCCCCTTGTTCGTGACCCGGGCGTCGCACCAGTAGCCGACGTAGGCCGAGAGCAGCGGCTCGCGCACCACGTTGCCGATCATGACCTGGCCGACCAGCCGGCCGTCCAGGGTGATCGCGAAGGGCAGCGCGGCGCCGCGCCGGGCGGCCGACCGCAGCAGCCACCACCGGCCGGGCCACTCCCCCGGCGAGTTGCGCCGGGCCCACCCGCCGGGGGTCGACGGCTCCCACTGGACGAGGTGCTGCTGGTCGCGGATGCGGATCTCGGACCAGGCGGCGCCGTCCGAGAGCTTCACCGGACGCAGCTCCACCCGGCCGCCCGCGACGGTCAGCGGCCCGAGCCGCGCCGGCCAACCCGGGTGGCGCCCGCCGTACTCGGACAGCGTATGGGCCACCGCGCGCTACCTGCGCACGGACAGCAGGCTGACGTCGACACGCTCGTCCACCGTGACGTCCGTGGTCGCCTCGGGCAGTGTGATCAGTCCGTTGGACTCGGCGAGGGTGGCCAGCAGGTGCGTGCCGCCGGTGGCGAGGGGCTGCACGAGGTAGTCCCCCGAGGCGACCTCGCGGAGCAGCCGCCCGCGCAGGTAGGAGCGCCGCCCCTCGGGCGAGGACACGGGTGAGGTCAGGCGCGCGGAGACCACCCGGCGGTAGGGGTCGGGCATGCCGAGACCCAGCCGGATCAGCGGCCGGACGAACACCTCGAACAGCACCAGCGCGGTGGCCGGGCTGGACGGGAACAGGAAGGTGGGCACCGCGTCCCGCCCGAGCCGGCCGAACGCCTGCGACGACCCCGGCACCATCGCGACCCGGGTCGTGTCGATCTCGCCCAGTCCGGTGAACGCCGCCTTCGCCTCGGCGCCCGCGTTGCCGCCGGCGCCGCCGCACACCACCACGATCTCGCTGAACGGCAGCAGGTCCTCCACGGCGGACCGCAGCTCGCGCGCGTCGCAGCGGACCAGCCGCGGCGGGCGCGGGAGCTCGGCGCCCGCCTCCCGGGCCGCGGCCGCCAGCGCGGAGGAGCAGACGTCCGGCACGTGTCCGGCAGAGGCCGGACGCGAGACGTCGACCAGCTCGTCGCCCATCGTGACGACCGAGACCCGGGGGCGCGGATGGACCAGCACCTTGTCCCGGCCGGCGGCCGCGAGGAGCGCGACCTGGGCGGCGCGGATCACGTCGTTGCGGCGCACGGCGACGTCGCCCGGCTGGATGTCCTCGCCCACCCGGCGCACGAACGCCGCGGACGGGATTCCGCGGCTGACCTGCAGGCGCGCGGACCCTCCGTCCGTGTGTGCGACGGGCAGGACGGCGTCGGCGAGCGTCGGCAGCGGTGCCCCCGCGCTGACCCGCACGGCCTGGCCGGGTTGCAGGCGCAACGGCTGACGTGACCCGGCCGGGATCTCGCCCACCACCGGCAGTCCGACGGGCTCGCCCTCGCTGCCGCCGATCACGTCGACGCTGCGCACCGCGTAGCCGTCGATCGCGGCCTGGTCGAAGCCGGGCAGGGCCCGGGAGGCGACGACCTCCTCGGCGCTGCGCAGACCCTGGGCGTCGGAGATCGCCACGCGCACGGGCGCGGGCCGGACCGCGATCTCCAGGACCCGTTTGAGCTGCTCGTCGACACTCCGCACGGCGTCAGTTTTCCAGGCGCTCCCGCAGCCAGGTCTGCAGGGACGCGCCGTAATCCGGGTGCCGGAGGGCGAAGTCGACGAACGCGCGGACGTAGCCGCCCGGGTTGCCGAGGTCGTGCCGGCCGCCCCGGTGGACCACGATGTGGACCGGGTGGCCCTCGTCGATCAGGAGCTGTACGGCGTCGGTGAGCTGCAGCTCGCCGCCCGCCCCGGGCTCGATCCGGCGGAGCGCGTCGAAGATCGCCCGGTCCAGCACGTACCGCCCGGCGGCGGCGAAGGTCGAGGGCGCCTCCTCGGCGGAGGGCTTCTCCACCATGCCGTGCACCTGCTTGACGTCCGGGTCGCCGGTGTCGCTGACGTCGAACACGCCGTAGGGCGAGATCTCCTCCTTCGGGATGTCGAAGGCGCACAGGACGCTGCCGCCCTTCTCGGCGCGCACCTCGATCATCCGGTTGAGGACACCGGTGGGCAGGACGAGATCGTCCGGCAGCAGGACCGCGATCGCCTGCTCGTCCTCCGCGAGGGCCTGCTCGGCCTGGGCCACGGCGTGCCCGAGACCCTTGGGCTCGTACTGGTAGACCGTCTTGACCTCGATCAGCCCCGGCGCGCGCCGGACCTTCTCCAGCAGCGGCTCCTTGCCGCGGGCCTCGAGCGTCTTCTCCAGGTCGGGTGCCGCCTCGAAGTACCCGGCGACGGACTCCTTGCCCGGGGAGGTGACGATCAGCAGCTGCTGCGCCCCCGCCTCGGCGGCCTCGGCGGCGATCAGCTCGACGCCGGGGGTGTCGACGACCGGCAGCAGTTCCTTCGGCACGGCCTTGGTGGTCGGGAGGAAACGCGTGCCCAGACCGGCGGCGGGGACGACGGCCGAGCGCAGGACGGAGGGCTGGCTCATCCGGCGAGCCTATCGGCGCCGCTAGCGTGGCCGGGTGGCGGAGCAGGAAAAGCACGTGCTGCGGACCCGGGTGCTGGGCGCGCGGCGGGCGCTCACCGCGCGGCAGCGCGCCACCGCGGCGGAGGAGCTGCGCGGCCACGTGCTGGAGCTGGCGCAGGAGCTGCGCGACGGTCCGGTGTGTGCGTACCTGCCGGTCGGCACCGAACCGGGCTCGGTCGCGGTGCTCGACGGGCTGCGCGCGGCGGGCCGCTCCGTGCTGCTGCCGGTGGTCCCGCCGCGACCCGGGCCGCTCGACTGGGCCGCGTACACCGGTCCCGGCTCCCTCGGCCCCGGCCCCCTCGGGCTGCGCGAGCCCGTCACACCGCGGCTCGGGCCGGCCGCCGTGCGCACGGCGGTGCTGGTCCTCGTGCCGGCGCTCGCCGTGGACCGCAGCGGGCGCCGGTTGGGCCGGGGCGGCGGCTACTACGACCGCACGCTCGGCGCCGTGCCCCCGGGCGTGCCGGTGGTGGCGCTGCTGCACGACGGCGAGCTGCTCGACGAGGTGCCCGCCGATCCGCACGACCGCCCGGTCACGGGTGTGGTGCTGCCGACTCCCGGAACGGTGGCGACGGGGAACAACGGGCGGCCCTGACGGGTTATATTGGCACTCACTCAGACTGAGTGCCAGTTTCCGGAGGATCACGTGCCGACCTACCAGTACGCCTGTACCGCTTGCGACCACCGGTTCGAGGCCGTGCAGTCCTTCTCGGACGACGCGCTCACCACGTGCCCGGTCTGCGCCGGCCCGCTGCGCAAGGTCTTCTCCTCGGTCGGGATCGTGTTCAAGGGCAGTGGCTTCTACCGGACCGACAGCCGGTCCGGGTCGAGCAGCGTGAGCTCCTCGAACTCCGCGGACGGGTCGAGCTCCTCCGCGGAGTCCTCGTCGGCGAAGTCGGACTCGGGATCGGGTCCGGCGAAGTCCGACTCCGGCACATCGTCCACCAGCGCCCCCGCCGCGGCCGCCTCCTGACCCCCGCGGGGCGGACGTTGTCCACACCCCGCCCCGTTCATCCACAGATCCGCGATCAGGCCGGGGGCCGGGAGGCTCCCGGCCTAGCGTCGCGGCCATGGCAGAGCGACGCACCCGGAACGGCACGGCGGGCGGGCCCACCCGCGGCCCCACCGGTTCGTCCGGTCCGGTCGAGGCGGTGGCCGCGTTCCTCGGCCGGGCCGGCTGGCGACGGGCCGTGCTCGTGCGCCGCTGTCTCGCGGGAGCGCTCGGGGCCGTCGCCGTCGTGCTCGCCCTCTCGCCCGCGGACGGCCAGGGTGCCGAGGTCGTGGTGGCCGCCCGTGACCTGGCGCCCGGGAGCGTCGTCGCCCCGGCGGACCTGACCGTCACGACCTGGCCGGTCGAGCTCGTGCCCGCCGGTGCCGTCGACGCGGCCGCGGCGGAGGGCCGCGTCCTGGCCGGCGCCCTGCGCGCCGGCGAACCGGTCACCGATCTCCGGCTGGCCGGGAACCTGTTGGCCGCGGCCGCCACGGGCATCCCCGACGCGGCGGCCGTGCCGGTCCGCCTCGCCGACCCCGACGTGGTCGCGTTGCTCACCCCCGGT
This sequence comes from Pseudonocardia oceanicola, assembly GCF_047200735.1. Classification (NCBI taxonomy): domain Bacteria; kingdom Bacillati; phylum Actinomycetota; class Actinomycetes; order Pseudonocardiales; family Pseudonocardiaceae; genus Pseudonocardia; species Pseudonocardia oceanicola. The sequence continues at coordinate 100,810 of NZ_JBJZON010000020.1, read as the reverse complement.
GTCCGGGTCGACGTCGTCGCAGCCGCACCCGAGGGCGGCGAACCGACCGTGCTGGCCGACTCCGCGGTGGTCCTGACCGTGCTGGAGCCAGGCGGGACCTCCGCCGGGAGCAGCCCCCGCGGCCGTTCGGCCCTGGTCGCGTTGCCGCGCGCGCTCGCCGCGCGGGTGGCGGCCGCCTCGCTCACCGATCAGGTCGCCGTTACCCTCCGCTGACGGTAGTGATCACGCACCAGGATCCGTCGGTCACCGGAGGGGAACCGTGCTCAAGGGCTTCAAGGACTTCATCCTGCGCGGCAACGTCGTCGACCTCGCGGTCGCGGTGGTCATCGGCGCCGCCTTCACCGCGATCGTCACGGCGTTCACCGGCAGCATCATCCAGCCGCTGCTCAACGCCATCACGCCGCCGGACGTGCCGGCGCTCGGCATCCAGCTGCAGGCCGACAAGCCCAGCACCTTGATCAACTTTTCCGAGGTCATCGCGGCGGCGATCAACTTCCTGATCGTGGCGGCGATCGTCTACTTCGTCTTCGTGCTGCCGATCCAGTCGATCAGGGGCCGCCGCAAGCGGGGTGAGGAGCCGGGTCCCGCGGAGCCGACGGACGTCGAACTGCTCGCCGAGATCCGCGATCTGCTCAAGACCCAGGCCAACTCCAGCAGCAACGGCCGCCACCAGGCCTGACCGGCCGAGCGGGGTCGCACGGTCCACCAGGAACGCGAGCGGCTACCTCTCCCGTTCGTGGTGCGGCGGACGGTTGGCCCGGTACCACTCCTCGTCCCGCTCCCGGTCCGCCGGGCGCGGGTCGTCGAGCTCGTCCCGGGTCACGTCGGGCATCGTGTCGCCGAAGACCTCCGCGAGCCGGCGACGCACCCGATCCGGCAGTTCTGCCATTCCCCCATGCTGCCAGCCCAACAGCGGACCGGGTCGGTGCCACCATGGGCCGTGGACGCCGGATGACCGGGTGGCGAACAGCGAGGGGAGACCCATGGACTGGCAGGACAAGACCAAGGAACTGCTCGACAAGGCCAAGCCGTACCTGCACCAGGCGCAGGAGAAGGCCGGGCCGTACCTCGACAAGGCGGCCGAGAAGGCAGCGCCGTACGTCGCGAAGGCCAAGGAGAAGGCCGGCCCCTACGCCGACCAGGCGCGGGAGAAGGCCGGGCCGTTGGTGGAGAAGGCGGCACAGAAGGTCGACGACGCCACCGGCCACAAGTACAGCGACAAGATCGGCTCGGTGAAGGGCAGGGTCGGCGACGCCCTCAAGCACTCCGCCCCGGGCGACGGGTCCACGGCGGCCGGGCCGACCGCGACCCCGGGGCCGACGACCCCGACGACCACGCCCTCGCCGACGCCCACGGCGACCACGGGGCCGAGCACGGCGGCGGGACCGAGCTCGACGGCCGGGCCGAGCACGACGCCCGCCCCGACGCCGGACGCCGCCGACCCGGAGACCCCCGGACCCAAGCCGGGCAGCGGCACAACCCCGTCCGTCTGACCACTCGTCCCCGGGAGGCGCCCCCCGGGAGGCGCCTTCCGGGGAGGCGCCTTCCGGGGAGGCGCCTTCCGGGGAGGCGCTCAGGCGTCGAGGCTCGACAGCTCGCTGATCACGTGCGTGACCAGCGGCGAGAGCGTGGCCATGCCGTCCCGCACCGCCGCCCGCGAGGAGGCCAGGTTCACCACGAGGGTGCTGCCGGAGATGCCGACCAGCCCGCGGGACAGCCCGGCATCGACGGCGCCGGCGGCGAGCCCGGAGGCCCGCAGCGCCTCGGCGATGCCCGGGATCGGGCGGTCGAGCACGCCCGCGGTGGCGTCAGCGGTGACGTCACGCGGCGACACCCCGGTGCCACCGACGGTGATCACGAGGTCGACGCCGCCGATCACGGCGGTGTTCAGCGCGTTGCGGATCGCGACGGCCTCGCCCGGGACGGTCACCGCGCCGTCGACCACGAAGCCGGCCTCCTCGAGCAGCTCCGCGACGAGCGGGCCGGTGCGGTCCTGGGTCTCGCCATGGCTGACCCGGTCGTCCACGATCACCACGAGGGCACGGCCGAGCTGCGGGGTCGCCATCTCCATGTGCTCACCGTAGTGGGCCCGGCACCAGCGGGCGCCTCGGGTGGCGGGTCCGGTGGCGTCGGGGACGGCGGGACCGCGCCGGCGCTGGGAGGGGGTGCCGGCACCGACGCGGGCCCTGTGACCGCGTCGCGGGGCACCACGACACGGACACCACCATCATGACCCGAGATGCGGTCTCCGTGCCGCTCCCGGACCGGATCTGCGCCGGTTGACACTCACCACTCCCCCGGCGGTACCTAGCTCGGCTCGCCCGCCAGGGTGACGGTGACCTCACGGTCTGCGAGCGTGAGTCCGACCTGCTCACCGGGCTCGTGGTCGCGGATCGCGGCCACCAGCTCGTCGCCGTCGGCGATGGGCCGGTCGGCGACGCGGAGCACGACGTCCCCGGGGTGGATCCCGGCCGCAGCGGCGGGGCCGCCCGGGGTGACCTGCCCGACGACGGCACCGCCGCTCGCGGGCTGTCCGACGCCGGTCACCGTGACGCCCAGGACCGCACGGGTGGCGCGGCCGGTGCGGTTCAGCTCGTCGGCGACGCGCCGTGCCTGGTTGACCGGGATGGAGAACCCGACACCGATCGACCCGCCCTGGTTGCCCGCGGTGCTGGCGATCGCCGAGTTGACCCCGACCACGCGGCCCTGCAGGTCCAGCAGCGGGCCCCCGGAGTTGCCCGGGTTGATCGGGGCGTCGTGCTGGACCGCGTTGAGGACGGTCGCCTGCCCGCCCTGGTCGCCGCCGACGCTGACCGCCCGGTCGAGCGCGCTGACGATGCCGGTGGTCACGGTGCCGTCGAGGCCGAGCGGCGCGCCGATCGCCACGACCTGCTGCCCGACCCGCAGCGAGTCCGAGTTCCCCAGCTCGGCCGGGGCGAGCCCGGCCGCCCCGTCGAGGCGGACGAGGGCGAGGTCGGAGCCGGAGTCCCGGCCGGTGATCCGGCCGGTGAAGGCGCGACCGTCCGGCAGCAGGGCGGTGATCGTGCCGCCCGCCGCCGCGGCCGAGACCACGTGGTCGTTGGTGAGCACGAGGCCGTCCGGGCTCAGCACGATGCCGGAGCCCTCGTCCTCGCCGGGCCCGCCGCCCTCGACCTTGAACAGCACGACGCTCGGCAGCACCTTCTCGGCCACCGCCTCGACCGGGGTGAGCTGCGCCGAGGCCGGATCCGCCCGGGGCAGGGGCCGGGCGAGCGCGCCGTCGGACACGCTCCGCCCGGCGAGCGTCCAGCCGATCCAGCCCCCGGCCAGTCCGGCGAGGAGCGCCAGCACGACGGCCGCGGCCGCCAGCGGGACGTACCGCCGCAGGCGTGCGGCCCGCGACCGGGGAGCGGGAGGTGCGGCGTCGGCCTGCGACGCCCGGGGCGCCGGACCGGCGGACGGCTCGACGACGACGGGCGGATCCCCGACCGGCCCCGCCGCCTCGACGGGGGCCGGGCCGGAGGGCGGTGGGGCGACCTCGCCCGGCTCGATCAGCGCGTGCCGTCCGGTGTCGGTCAGCGGGTCGATCGCCGGCAACCCCTGGGGCGGCGTCGGCTCCCCCGGATCGCCCGGGGCGGGCGGGGGGACCGCGCTCCCGCCGGCGTTCTCGTCGGGCGTGCGCGCGGCGGAGTGCCGCCCGCCGCCGGCCCCGTGGCCGGAGCGCTCGTCGTCGGTCATCCGGTTCCGTGCTCCTCGCTCCGTCGGCGCGTCCGTGGCCGCGGGGCGACAGGGTAGGCGGGACCGGAGCGACCATCCCCGGCGAGCCCGACAACTCTTCCTTCCTTGACAACATTTGTTTTCGGTGTCACCGTACGGCGGTGCCGAACCGGACCGCGGTGATCCAGGAGGGGGCGACCGCCGCGATCGCCCTGGACCCCGTCCGCGCCCGGCTGCTGCGTGCGTTGCGGGAGCCCGGTTCGGCCACCTCGCTCGCCGCCGAACTCGGCTTGACCAGGCAGAAGGTGAACTATCACCTCCGGGCGCTGGAGACGCACGGCCTCGTCGAGCTCGTCGAGGAGCGACGCAAGGGGAACATGACCGAGCGGGTGCTGCGGGCCACCGCGAGCGCCTACGTCGTGTCCCCGCAGGCCTGGGCGCTGGTCGCGCCCGACCCGGGGCGCGAGCCGGACCGGCTCTCCGCGCAGTGGCTGCTCGCCCTGGCCGCGCGGCTGCTCCGCGAGGTCGGCACGCTCGTCACCCGCGCCGGGCGCAAGCGCGTCGCCACGTTCGCCATCGACGGCGAGATCCGGTTCGCCACCGCCGCCGACCGCGCGGCGTTCGCCCGCGAGCTCGGCGAGGCCGTCAGCTCGCTGGTCGCCCGCTACCACGACGCCGCCGCGCCCGGGGGACGCCCGCACCGCGTCGTCGTCGCCCTCCATCCCGCCCTGCCCGACACCGATCCCGATGCCGAGGAGCCGCCGTGAGCCGCCCGTTCGAGATCCGCCGCGAGGTGGTCCTGTCCGCGAGCCCCGAGGAGGTCTGGCGCGCGATCGCGACGCCCGAGGGCCAGGCGGGCTGGTTCATGGCCGGCCCCGATCCCGCGGAGTCCGGCGCGGAGATCGACGAGGACGCCCCGCGCCGGCTGGAGCAGCGCTTCGGGACCCAGGCGATCGAGTACGTCCTCGAGGCGCGCGACGGCGGCAGCACGGTGCTCCGGTTCGTCCACAGTGGCATGGCCGAGGACGACTGGGGCGACGAGTTCGAGACGATGACCGGCTTCGGCTGGGACCTGTACCTCTTCACCCTCGGCGAGTACGTCCGGCACTTCCCCGGCCGCCCTGCGGTGTACGTCGAGGCCGAGGCGCCGAACGTGCCCGACGCGTGGAAGCGCATCCTCGCCGCCCTCGGCGACCCCGCGGAAGGCGACGTGGTCGAGGTCCTCGGCGTGCCGGGAGTGGTCGACAAGCGCACCGACCACCACCTCGGCGTCCGGACCGCCGACTCGCTGGTCCGCTTCCACGAGCGGTCGCTGCTCGGGATGCCGGTCGCCGTCGGGGACCACGACTACACGCCCGGGGTCGACGCGCGAGCGAAGGCCGCGGAGTGGACGCGGTGGTTCGCCGGGACCGTCCAGGGCTGAGCCGCCCGCGCGTTCTCCGCCTGCGTGCGACCGGGAGCCGAGCGGCTCCCCGGCCAGCACATCAGGCCCTCCCGGCTGCGTGCTCCTCCGGGGGCAGGACGTCCCCGCGGCGTCCGGGCAGCCGCAACGCGAGCAGCGCCCCGCCCTCGGGGGCCCGGCCCGCCCAGGCCGCGCCGCCGTGCCGCACCGCCACCTGCCGCACGATCGCCAGCCCGAGCCCGGAGCCCGGCATCGTGCGGGACGTGTCGGCCCGGTAGAAGCGCTCGAAGACGTGCGGCAGATCGGCCTCGGCGATCCCGGGGCCCGAGTCGGCGACCTCGACGACCATCGTCCAGTCGTCGAGGGGCACCATCCGCAGCCGCACGGTACCCGTCGGCGGACTCCACTTGACGGCGTTGTCCAGCAGGTTCAGCACCGCCCGCTCCAGCGCGGTGGCGTCGCCGATCAGCGTCCACGGCACCAGCGTGACGTCGAAGCCGATGTCTCCGGCCCGCCGCCGGACCCGCTCGAGCGCGCGCTCGACGACGTCGGTCAGCTCCACCGGCTCGCGGGTGACGGCCGCCCTGTCCTCCCGGGCCAGCTCGGTGAGGTCACCGATCAGCTGGGTGAGCTCCTCGACCTGCGCCCGGACGTCGGCGAGCATCTCCTTGCGGTCCTCGGCCGGCAGGACCGGAGCCCCGGGCTCCGAGGCCGCGGCGAGCAGCTCGAGGTTCGTCCGCAGCGAGGTCAGCGGGGTGCGGAGCTCGTGGCCGGCATCGGCGACGAGCCGGCGTTGCTGCTCCTGCGACGCCGCCAGCGCACCGAGCATCTCGTTGAAGCTCTGGGTGAGGCGGGCCAGCTCGTCGGAGCCGCTCACCGGGATCGGGCGCAGCTCCCCCGTCGCCGTGACCCGCTCGGCCGCAGCCGTGAGCCGCTGTACCGGCCGCAGGCCCGCCCGGGCCACCGCCACGCCGGCGAAGGCGGCCAGCACCACGCCGATACCGCCGATCACCGGCAGCGCCGTGGCCAGCTGGGAGAGCACGGTCTGGGTGGAGTCGAGCTTCTGCGCGATCACGAGCGCCCGGCCCTCGCCGGCATCGACCGCGACGACCCGGTAGCCGGCCGCCGTCCGGACCGACTCCTCCTCCTCGCCGCGCGCGACGTCGAGCTCGGCGTCGCTCAGCGGCGGTGCGGAGGCCGGGCCCTCGGCGGACTGGGCGAAGCCCGAGGCGTAGAGCAGGGCGACGCGGATGTCCCCGGCGCCCAGGACCTCCGGCGGGATCGTCGAGATCAGCTCGGGCTTGGCGAGCTCGCTCTGCGCCGCCGCAGCAGCGCGTTGGTAGAGGTTGTCGTCCAGGGTCTCGAGGATGCTCTGCCGCACGATGAAGAACGCGGCCAGCGACACCAGCACGACGGCGCCGGCTGCCACCGCTGCCGCCAGGATCCCGATCCGGGCGCGCAGGCTGACCCGGTCGAGCCGTTCCCGGGCCGACGGCCAGGACACGCCGTCGCTCACGGCGGCGTCTCGCGCAGCACGTAGCCGACGCCACGGACGGTGTGGATCAACCTCGACTCGCCCTCGGCCTCGGTCTTGCGCCGCAGGTAACCGATGTAGACCTCGAGCGCGTTGCCCGTGGTCGGAAAGTCGTAGCCCCAGACCTGCTCGAGGATCTGGGCGCGGGTCAGCACCCGGCGCGGGTGCGAGAGCAGCAGCTCCAGCAGGGAGAACTCGGTGCGGGTCAGGCTGATCGACCGCTCGCCGCGGCGGACCTCGCGGGTTTCCGGGTCCAGCGAGAGGTCGGCGAACTCGAGCACCGGCGACTGGCCCGCGGCGGCGGCGATGTCGTCGACGGTCCGGCGGCGCAGCAGGGCGCGCAGCCGGGCCAGCAGCTCCTCCAGGGCGAAGGGCTTCGGCAGGTAGTCGTCGGCCCCCGCGTCGAGACCCGCGACCCGGTCGGACACCGCGTCGCGCGCGGTCAGCACCAGGATCGGCAGCTCGTCGCCGGCCGCGCGCATGCGCCGGCAGACCTCGAGGCCGTCCAGCCGCGGCATCATCACGTCGAGCACCATCGCGTCGGGACGCTGCGCGTCGACGGCCTCGAGCGCGGCCAGCCCGTCGCTCGCGAGATCGACCTGGTAGCCGTTGAAGGCCAGTGAGCGGCGCAGCGACTCGCGCACCGCACGGTCGTCGTCGACGACGAGAATTCGCATGGTCGCCAGTCTCGCGCGGCGTTCTGAGAGGCGTCTGAGAGGGCTTCGTGAGGCTCGTCCGGTGCGACGACCGCACGGCCGCCGGCGCGGGGCGCGACCCTCAGGCGGCGACCGGCTCCCGCCGCGCGCTGCGCCGCTCGACGACCGCCGACACCGTCGCGACGCCGAAGCCCGCCAGCGCGAGCAGCGCGGCGACGACGTTGGGCGAGGTCAGGCCGAAGCCCAGCGCAATGGCCACCCCACCCAGCCACGCGCCGAGCGCGTTGGCCAGGTTGAACGCGGCGTGCATCGAGCCCGCGGCCATGTGCGGGGCGCCCGCGGCGCCGTCGATGATCCGCAGCTGGGCGGAGGGGATCAGCGAGAAGGTCGTGACGGCGAACAGGAAGAGCACGATCGCCGCGCTGACCGGGTGGCGCATGGCCGGGACGAGCGCCAGCGCGACGACCGCGTCGGCGGCCAGCACGCCGCGGATCGCCCGCATCGGGTCGATGTCGGCGAGCCGCGCGCCGAGGGCGTTGCCCACGGTCATCCCCACGCCGAACATCGCGAGCAGCAGCGTGATCGCGGCGGCCGGATAGCCCGCCACGTCGGTGAGCATGGGGGCGACATAGCTGTAGCTGGCGAAGAGCGTCGCCCCGCCGAGGACCGCGATGAGCAGCGTCAGCCAGACCGGGCGCCGGGTGAGCGCGCGCAGTTCGTCCGCGAGCCGGGGCCGCCCACCCTCGGGCCGGACGTCGGGCACCACGCACCGGATGAGGACCGCCGCGGCCAGCCCGATCACCCCGACCGTCGCGAAGGTCCACCGCCAGCCGACCAGCTGGCCGAGCAAGGTCGAGAGCGGGACGCCGACGATGTTCGCGACGGTCAGGCCCGCGAACATCATCGCCATGGCGCGGGCTCGGCGGTCCGGCGCGGCGAGCGAGCCCGCGACGATCGCCGCGATGCCGAAGTACGCGCCGTGCGGCAGGCCGGACAGGAACCGTCCGAGCATCACGAGGTGGTAGCCCGGGGCGACTGCGGACAGCAGGTGCGCCACTCCGTACAGGCCGATCAGCACGATCAGCGCCCGGCGGCGCGGCAACCGGGTCGCGGCCGCGATCAGCAGCGGCGCCCCGACCACCACCCCGATCGCGTACGCCGAGACGAGATGCCCGGCCTCCGGGATCGACACCTGCAGGTCGCCGGCCACCTCGGGGAGCAGCCCCATGACGGTGAACTCGCCCGTGCCGAGGGCGAACGCCCCCAATGCCAGCGCGAGCAGCGCGACACGCACCGACCGCACGGCAACCCCCTTACGCACCTCGAATGCCGAACTACCAGCCTAGGCCTCGAACGCGCCGGACCGGGTGTTCGACGGGTCACCCGCGCAGGCGCCTCGGCCGTGCACCGGCCTCCCGGTCCGCTCGCCCTCGCCTCGTCGCGAGCGGTCGAGTCGCGCCGGCCCCCGAGGCCGACGGCAACGGGAACGGCGAGGGCCGCACGGTAGGCTTCCGCCAGGCCCTCGTAGCTCAGGGGATAGAGCACCGCTCTCCTAAAGCGGGTGTCGCAGGTTCGAATCCTGCCGGGGGCGCAGGTCGGCATGGGTGCGGTCGATCTTGTTCCCGAGTGTGGGAGCGGGATGGGAGCGAGTCTGCTGGCCCCCGAGGGACCCTCCCTGCTGGGTGAGCACCCGTACCGACGCACCCGCAGGGATGTTCGGCGGCCCCGACATCCGCGGGTCCGCGGGCAACACCAGATCGTCGATCGGGCCGGGGATCCGCCCGCCCAGTTCGGCGGCTCACCCCACCCCACCCCTGACCGACCGCTTGGGTCCACCGGAGGGGCGTCCTGCGCCTCTGCGAGCAAGCTGATCGCAGTGGACTTCCGAACGCGTTCCGAATATCCTGAGGCAGTGGCTACCGCAGCAGACCTCCCTACCGCCACGCGGCGCTCCTCAGACCTGAGCAAGCACTCGGCCGAAGTCTTCGCCGAGGCCGAGGACCACCCCGTCACCGTGACGCGCCGCGACGGCGAGTCACTGGTACTCATGTCCCAGCGCGAGGCCGACGGTCGCGCGCGTCTGCTGCAGTTCGCCGCACAGCTCATCACCGTCGCCCTCGACGACAGCGGCTCACTCGCCGAGCGGATGGCCAAGGTGTACCCGTGGATGCTCGCGCTCTCACCGGCGGACCGGGACACCTGCGCGCAGAACCTCGTCGACGCCGCACGCGCGTCCTTCTCCACCGACCAGCCACACCTGGCGATCGCCGAACTCACCTCCTGGAAGGAGACAGCCACGGCCATCGCCGCCGGCCTCGGGCGCGCCGAGCCCCAATGGCTCGACGACGACGAAGCTGCCGAAACCGTGGAGCGTCCCTGATCGTGTCGGCAGCCAGGAGGGGCGGGCTGGTCCCTCGCCCACCGAAGAAGATCGAGTACGAGATCCGATACGCCACCACAGACGCACAGAAGGGGTGGCGAGACCTCGTCGCGACCATCCGCAACTCCATGGCCGATACGTGAAATCTCCTCACCCGTACACCTCTGACCAAGACACCGAGGACCTACCCGCTCAAGGGCGACCTCGCCACGATCCGACGCGACGGCGAGACCTACGAGCGCTGGCAGCACAAGCCAACGGCAAGCGGCACGGCACGCATCTGGTACTACGTCCACGAGCACACGGTGTTCCTGGAGCAAGTGCACACAAGCCACCCGAACCAGACCAGGTAGCGGATCCACGTGGCCACGACGACTCACGGGACGACTCGTGGAACGGTCACCTCGATGTCGAAGCCGCCGGGCTCTACGCACGTCTCGGGCCGACCAATCACCGTCCCGGTCCCCACGACTACGCAACGGTGCCGGACCAGGCACAGTGGGAGCGAGATCTGGGAGCCCAGATCCGACTGACCGTGTCCGCAGCCGACGCCGCGGCAACCGTCGCCCGAGCCTGGCGCCAGCGGATCAACTGAAGCCCCCGGCACCCACGCGTTCGCCGGGCGCCAACACCTACGTCCACGAGGTCCTCGGCAAGGCGCTCGGAATCTGACCGCGCACGATCTACCTGCTGCCCCCGGAGTACGAGGCCGTCGACGCCCAGCAGCTGCGTTGGCTCCGCTCGGGGCTCCGGTGATCCGGAAGCCGACCCGACGTCCCCGTCCTCAGCGGTGCGGCGATGCGGTGATCTGGTGCCGCGCCGCCTGCAGATACCGGGCGACCTCACCGGTGATCCGGTCCGCGTCCCTGCTCAGCACGTCCTGCCGCTCGTCGGCGGACACCGAGGCGTAGGCGACGACGAGATCCTCGAGCCGGCCCAGCAACATCGCAGCCGCCTCGGCCCGCGTCTCCCCCGGAGTCAGTACACGTTCCACTCCTCCGGTTCTCCCGCACGGTCACCACCGTGGGCGGCCGGACGTGGGACGAGTCGATGAACAGCCCGTGACGACTCGCCCCGCTGCTCCGGATGGCGGTCTCGCCCTCGTCCTGCTCGCTGCCCATCGGCCCAGCGGCACGGGGTGCCGTGATCGTCGTGGCACGCTGTTCACCCGCTCGAAGGACCCGTTCCCCGACCCGACGCCTGCGGGGGCGACTCTTCGCCGAGCCGGGCTCGGGCTCGCCCGGCCCGCTGGATCGGAGGAGCGTGAACCCGTGCCACTGACGCTGATCAAGGGCGGTTTCCGGATCGTCGGCGCCGCCCCGGACGGGGACTCCGCCCGCTTCCACCCCGACGATCCCGCCGCGTTCACCGAGGCCGGGATCGCCGTGCGCACCAACACCACGGCGGGGCGCAGCTGCGGCTCGAGGGCATCGACTCCCTGGAGACCCACTACAGCCCGCGGGTCGGCGGCCTCGGTCAGCTCCACCAGCCGATCCGGCTCGCCGAGCGCCCATGCGGACCTGGAGCCGGTGTTCGTCGAGCTCGAGCCGGGTACTCGACCTCATCGCGTACGCGCACCGGCAGCTGGACCCCCACCGCCCGGGCCGGCGCCACTGGTGCACCGTCGGCCACCCGTATCGTCGACGGGTGGTCGGGTCCCAGCCCACCCGTGCAGCGCGAGACCGAGTCCGGCTCGTCCGCTCGTGCGCCGCGGACTCACTCGTCGCGCCCGGATGCTGATCCGCACGGCGGAGTCCGGTGACCGCGGGCCGGGCGACCGCGAGCCGCACGACGTGCTCGGTGCCCACGAGATCCAGCACCGCTGGTGCGGGCGCACTCGAGCCGCGCGTCGCCGATGATCGCCGGAGTGCTCGATGCTCGGGGCCCTTTTTGACGATGGCCCTGCTGATCGCAGCGGCCATGCCCGGCCTGCGGATCCTGCTGCCGGCGTGACGGTGGGCGCGCGACGCGGCGTCGTGATGGTCCCCGAGGGTCGACTGCCGTCCTTGACCCGCCTGCACAGCCGCGTCGCCTACTTGGCGAAGCCGTCGGGTTCGGCGGCCTCCAGGACAGAGCGCAACCGCTTCGCGGCCTCCCGGGCCTCGTGCAGGAGCGGGCGGGCAGCCTGTCGACTCGGCCAGGTTTGCGTAGCTTTGCCGCCTCGGGCGTGCGCACACTCAGTACATGGCGGTGAACGTTCGGTTCGAGGACGGCCCGGCTCGCGGGCAGGTCGTCCGGTACGGCTACATGTCCATCCCGCTCCCCAGCCTGTTCTGGACGGACTCGAGCTCCGGTAGCGGCGCGGTGTACAGACGCGTCGAGGAGCTCCCGGACGTCACCGGAGCCTGGCGCTACCGCCACTACGTGCCCCTCCCTGGGTGATTCCCGGCGGGCGTCGCCGTTCGTCTCCGTCCCTGCCTTCTCAGGCGCTCAACAGCGGCGGTCGTTGTCGCCTGCGTCCTTCGGCTGCACGATCATCGGCGGGTCCGTCCTCGACAGGCCGGCGCGCCGGCAGGAAGCAGTCGCGTGGCCCCTCTGTGAACGCGCCACGTCGGAGGTCTCCGGCCCCGACGGGACCGTCGAACCGCATCAGAACGCTTCTGTCAGGACGCTGCGCCCCTTCCGGTGCCGGCGTCGGTCGGATCACCGGTCTCCGCCCGCACCGGCGACTCCTGCGCCTCGCGAGGGGTCACGTCCGCCCCACCTCCACTCGCCAGCGCGCTGCCGACCCCGATGGCCACCGCGACGGGCCACTCGATCACCCCGGCCACTGCCGTCACCGCGAGACCACCGAAGAACAGCAACGACGTGCCCGAAGGCAGCCTCGAGCGGGCCCTTCTCCGCCTGCCTAGTCCTACCCGCCACGACTGTCACCTCGCCTGACCGAGCATCACATCGACCCGTGGCATTGCATCGACCCGTGCGTCCTGCCCAGGCCGACTGTGACGTGAACCCTGACCAAACAGAAGATGTCGTCGCGCGACTGCGGCCCCCGAACCTGACATCGGGCATGTGACGCTGTCTCGCGACCGGGAATGGCGGGAGGTGCCGCCGACGAACCCTTCGATGGACACTCCGCCGCCGTCACAGGGCGAGGTGCCGGGCCCGCCCTTCCCGAAGCCGACGCGACCACGGACAGGCGCAGATCAGCACCTCGGCCGAGCGGTTCACCTGTGTCGGGCGATGCCATCGCGAACCAGCGCCGGAGGATTGGTCGCCGCTCGGGACGTTCCGTACGGGCCGCGGGGCCTTCAGGCCTCACGACGGCGGGAGCGAGCCATGGGTTCGACAGCCTCGACCAACGCCGAGCCGACTTCGACCACGTCATCAGCAGGGCCGACCCTCCCCAGGAAGTGATCGACGAGATGCTCGCGCGATATCCGAGCTACCGGAATCGCCACACGCTGCTCCTCGCGGCATCCGGCCACGTCCCGGCCTGGACCAGGGAGCCCCGTGGAGAAGGGGTTGTCGAAGTGGATGCAGGCGCTCGGAAGCACGTCGTTCTCGTTCATGAGGGGTTCGTGGACGGGTCCGGTTGGCAGCAGGTCTCCGACCTGCTCACACAGGTCAGCCACACCGTCGCGGTCGTGCAGAACCCGACCCTGTCCCTCGAGGGGGACGCCGAAGCCACGCGGCGCATCATCGACACCTCGTGCCCGGCGTCGCCCCCCCCCGGGCAGGTGACCATTGCCCGCAACGACCACCCGGCGCGGACCCGTCGAGCGTGAGCCGCCGGCTCAGAAGGGGGTGCGGTGTGACGTCCCCACACGTGCAGTTGCGGGAGATCACCGATGACAACCGAAAGGCCGTGCGCGCCCTCCGCGTGCGGCGCAAGCAGCGACGGTTCGTCGCCTCCGTCGCCGAGTCGCTCGAGGACGCGGCCGCGGAGCCGGAGGCGCACCCCTGGGCTCGGGCCGTGTACGTCGGTGACGAGCCCGTCGGCTTCGTCATGCTCTCGTGGAACCCACCGGACGGTGGGCCCTACGGGCGCTTCTTCCTGTGGCGCTTGCTCATCGACCGGCACCATCAGGGCCGCGGGATCGGCCGCGAGGTGCTCACCCAGATCGCCGACCTCGTGCGGGCAGAAGGCGCCGACGAACTGCTGACCAGCTACGAGACCGGACCGGGCAACCCGGGTCCGTTCTACCGGAGGTTCGGCTTCGAGCCGACCGGTGAGATCGACGACGACGGCGAGATCGTCCTGCGACTGCCGCTGCCCCCTCCGGGCCGCACGACGCCGGCCCGGTGATCCCGCGGGACCGACCACCGACGTGCACTTCGGTCCCACCTCCACACCACACGCAGGCGAGCGGCTGCCGCAGCACGATCACGGTGACGCCGCTCGCTCCGCGGACGCGGCGCCGCGAGCTACATCCCCCTGGTCGGAGCCCTCGACGTGCAGGGCCATGTCTACGCCCTCGACCTGACCACCTCGGGGTGGATCCATCTGATCCTCGGCGTGCTGGTCGCCGCCGCGGGCTGCGGAGTGATCGTCGGGCAGCTCTGGGCCCGCGCCATCGGCATCCTGGTGGCGAGCCTGAACCTGATCGCGAACTTCCTGTTCCTGCCCTACTCCCCGTGGTGGTCGATACTGCTGATCGCGCTGGACATCGCCGTCATCTGGGCCCTGTCGGTCTACCGACCGCAGGAGGCACGCGGCTGAAGGAGTCGCCGACGGCTGCCGGCCAGGGCGCTTTCCTGCCTACGAGCACCTCGCCTGCGGACCCTCGCCGCGGGGCCGCAGGTCGACCTGCAGCCGCTGAGCGAGATCAGAGGAGATCGTCGAGGCCGACGCCGGCTGAGGCGGTGGCGTCACGTCCCGGCCGTACCTCAGCGGCCCGCCCGGCGATCCGCTCGGCGCCGGTGGCGGCGCAGGACACCGAGGCCGAACCACACCAACGCTCCCAGCAGAGCGGTGAGCAGGGTGAACAACCACAGCGGCCAGGACCAGCTCCAGAAGAGGAAGCGCAGGGTGATCGGCGCCGTGTTCTGGATCATGAAGACCAGGAGTAGCCCTACGCCGACGAGTGTCGCGATCACGCCGCCACTCAGCCGGCCACCGTCGTGCCCGCCCGCGGCACCGGTCGTCCCGCCGGCGCTCGTCTGCTCGACCATGACCCTCTCCACTTCGCTCTGCAGCCCGCGTTCCCCGGCAGCGTCGAACGCAGGGCAGGTGGGCGACAGGGCCATAGGTCTCCCGTCCCGAAGTGCTCCGACGAGGCCGGGTGCTCCGCCCGCCGGCGCCCAAGCCCCCCAGCAGGCCACCCTGCCGGGGGCACGGATCCGCCCTCTCCGGGCCTGGAACTGCCTGCTGCCCCGACCACCACCTCACCTGGAGTGGACGATGTCCCGGACGTCCGACGGCGGCAGGATCGGCCTTCACCATCCCACCGGGTCCGCCCGCGGTCTCGACGAGGAGGACCGCCATGTCCACGACCGCCACACCGGCCGGCGCAGCGCAGGAACCGCGGGCGGCCGGGGCCGCCGCCGATTCACCTGCCATCCGGGTCGGCCACGGCGAGCTGTTGCGCGCGATCGAGAGGAACGTGCAGGACAACTCGGTCAGGGTCGAGATTCCGGGCCTGGGCACCGTTCGGCTGCCCGCCGCCGACTCGCTCGCCTGGATCGGTGGGCTGGCGACCTTGGCCGCCGTCGGAATCCTGGAGTGGCCGGTCGCCGCTGCGATCGGCGTGGGGCATCTGCTCTCCCGTCAACGGCACCTGCGCCTTCTGCGGGACTTCGGGGAAGCGCTCGAGGAGGCATGAGCCTGGGGCCCGCCCGTGGCAGCGTGGCGCCGCGGTCGAGGCCTCTCTGAGCGGCGGTCCGCGGCGGAATCCGCCTCCGCCCTCTGCGGGAACCGGGGCTCGGGGTTCGGCTACGCGACGACGTCGTTCACGGAGGGCGGCCCGCCCGGCCCGGACGTCGGGAACGACACCGACGTCAGCTCCTCGGAGACGCGCCAGACGCGCGCGGCGTCCTCGGGGCTGCGGAGCGGGCGGTAGAGCCTCTGCTCGGCGGGGGCGCCGCCGAGGTTCCCGAGCCCGTTCGGCCCGTACAGCCGTCCGCCCCGGGCGTCGGGGGAGGTCGCGGCGTGGAGGGCGGGGAGCAACGCCGTCTCGACCGTCCCGAGGAGGATGCCCCGCTCGGACAGTCCCCGGATCAGGCGCACGCGAGGGGTGTCCCGGTCGCGTCCCATCTCGGGATGGGCGGCGAGCAGATTCGTCGGTGCGACTCCGGGGTGGGAGAGGTTGCTGGTGATGCCCCATCCGCCCGTCCGGCTGCGTCGGTCGAGTTCGAGACCGAACAGCCCGAACGCGATCTTCGACTGGCTGTAGGCGCGGCCGGCGTGGTACGAGCGTTCCCAGCTCAGATCGTCCCAGTTGAGGGCGCCCGCTCTCGCCGCCACGCTGATCTGCGAGGTCACCCGGGCGCGCCCGGCCCGCAACAGCGGCAGCAGGTGCGCGACGAGGGCGACGTGGCCCAGGTGGTTGGTGCCGAACTGCAGCTCGAACCCGTCGGCGGTGGTCCGGCGGTCCGGTGGGGTCATGACGCCGGCGTTGTTGATCAGGATGTGGATCGGTGTCCCCTCGTTGCGCAGCGTCTCGCCGAGGGCTGCGACGGAGCCGAGCGAGGACAGGTCGAGTGCGCGCAGCGACACGTTCGCGGCGGGGGTCCGCTGCCGGATCGTGGCGAGGGCCGCCTCCCCCTTGTGCGGGTTGCGGACGGGCAGGACCAGTTCGGCCCCGGCGGCGGCGAGTCTCGTGGCGAGGCCGAGGCCGACGCCGTCGCTGGCGCCGGTGACGACGATGCGCTTCCCGGAGAGGTCGGGGACGGTGATGTCAGGGGTGCGTGGCATGGCGGGTCTCCCGGGAGGTCGTCGCGGGCGTGCATCCACCGGATTCGGCGGCCACCGGGGCCCTCCTCCGCAGATGTGGTGGTCGTGTGCCACCGAGGCTGGCCCGTCGCCGGAGCGACATCCACGGCCTCTCGATCCGTGGCTGACGCGGCCGCTCCTGCGCGTGAAGGGGGGTTCGACGGTCCGTGGCTGAATCCCGGGGCGGGCGGTAGAAACGAGCAGCACCAGCGAGGGCGGGGAGGACATGATCGATCGGACCGGACTGGCGGAGTTCCTCCGGCTCCGCCGGGAAGCGCTGCAGCCCGAGGACGTCGGTCTGCCGCGTGGGCCACGCCGCAGGACCAGCGGGCTGCGGCGCGAGGAGGTCGCCGCCCTCTGCCACATGTCGACCGACTACTACGCGCGACTCGAGCGCGAGCGTGGACCGCAGCCGTCCGCGCAGATGCTCGCCTCGATCGCGCAGGGCCTGCACCTCTCGCTCGACGAGCGCGACCACCTGTTCCGGCTCGCCGGGTGCGGTCCACCGGCGCGGGGTGCGGACGGCGAGCACGTCGGTCCCGGGCTGCTCCGCATCCTCGACCGCCTCGACGACACCCCCGCGGAGATCGTCACCGAGCTCGCGGAGACCCTGCGCCAGAGCCCGCTGGGGGTCGCCCTCACGGGCGACACCACCCGATTCACCGGACCCGCCCGCAGCCTCGGCTACCGGTGGTTCACCGATCCGGCCACCCGCCGGCTCTATGCGCCCGAGCAGCACGCCTTCCTCTCCCGGATGTACGCCTCGGGCCTGCGCGAACTCGTCACCCTGCGCGGGCCCGGGTCCCGGGCGGCGCACCTCGCCGATCTCCTGCTCGACCGGAGCGAGGAGTTCCGCAGCCTGTGGGACGACCACGAGATCGGCATCCGCCCCCACGACACCAAACGCTTCGTGCACCCCGAGCTCGGCGTGCTGGAACTCCATTGCCAGACGTTGCTCGACCCGCAGCAGTCGCACCTGCTGCTCGTCTACACCGCGGTGCCGGGCAGCGAGAGCCACGAGAAGCTGCAACTCCTGTCCGTGATCGGCAGCCAGGCCCTTCCCTGAGCCGAGGGCGACCGGATCCCACCGGCAGTGCCGCCGCCGGCTCACGTCGAGCGGCGTGGACGGGCGAGCACGACTCGTCGGGCCCCGCGGCGAGACCGCGGTCGGCGACGCCCGATCAGCCGAGGCCGTGCCGGCCGGTCGCGGTGTGCCGGCGGAGCCGGTGCACGCTCACCTCGGAGTGGGCGGTGTCGCTCGTGCTGACGGTCGCCCACCGCTCGCACGCCGCGAGGAAGTCACGGGCGGGCGGCCGTCCCTGATCGGCGAGCCAGACCTCGCCCGTGCCGCAGACGAGCCGGGGCAGCAGTGCGCCGAGGGCGTCGAGCCGGTCGTGGTGGTACAGCACGTCGGCAGCCAGGACGAGGTCCCAGGGAGCACCCGCGATCGCCGACCAGGGATCCGACCAGTCGCACTGCGCCACCTCGAGCCGGATCCGGTTGCGGCGAGCGTTGTGGGCCGCGAAGGCCAGTGCGCCGGGTGCCTGGTCGGTGGCCAGGACCCGGGCGCCGCCCTGCGCCGCGGCGAGGCTCGGCAGGGCCAGGCCGCAGCCGAGCTCGAGCACCCGCGCGCCGGTGACGTTCGCGCGCGCCACGGCGTCGGCGAGTTCGATCCCGCTCGGCCACGGCTGCGCCCAGTAGGGCGGCTCCGTCCCGCCCTGGCCGAAGTTCTGCTCGTAGATCTGCTCCAGCACACCCCGCGGGTGCACGAGCTCGATCCGCCCGGTCGGGAGGTCGACCGTGCTGTGGCTGACCCCGGACAGGCCGGACGGGGCACCGCTCCCGGGGACGTCCCCGTACAGGGTGAATCCGCTGGTGGCGGAGGGCATGAAGGCCTCGGATCTCTCGCGGGGCGACCCGCGTTCGGGAACGGCGGCACGCGCGCCGCCCGGGTCGCGCCCCGGGCGCGGAGCGGTCAGAGTCGGTAGACCCCGGACACGACGAGCCCGGACCCCGACTCGTGCAGGTCGAACTCCACCCGGTCGCCCTCGCGCAGGCTCTGGCTCCCCCCGCCGTCGATCTGGTCGCGACGCACGGGGACCTCCCGGCCGTCGTCGAGGACGATGAGGCCACTCCCCTGCTGGGGGTCGAACCACCTGACGATCCCAGTCGCCATCTCCGGCTCCCTGCGCCCCGGCTGTGAGGACTCATCGGGCGACCCGGGCGACGCGCCTCGACAACTGCTGAGGTGCCGACCTTACGCGCCCTGTCCCGGCGGGCGCGTCGCGCAGTAGGGTGCCCACGGTCGTTCGGTTTTCGAGGTCCGTGTCCTGCACGCTCGCGGAAACGGAAGCGATGGGTCGCGGCCCCGTCCTCACCGTGACGGCGGGACCCGCCCATCAGGGTCGGCCGGGCCCCGCACCCTGCGGGTGGTCCAGGACCTGCGAGGAGCAGTGACATGCCACAGGGCACCGTGAAGTGGTTCAACGCCGAGAAGGGTTTCGGTTTCATCGAGCAGGACGGCGGCGGCGCAGACGTCTTCGTCCACTACTCGGAGATCGACAGCAGCGGCTACCGCAGCCTCGACGAGGGTCAGCGGGTGGAGTTCGAGGTCGGGCAGGGCAAGAAGGGGCCGCAGGCCACCGGGGTCCGCTCCGTCTGATCCGACACCGGCACGCGGCAGGAGCCCGTCGCCCCTCGGGGAGACGGGCTCCCGTCGTCCCCGGACCGGAACTCGCGGGGGACGACGCTACCGGGCCGACGTGATCACGCCGGTGTCGTCGGCGCCACGGCGGCCGGCTACGCCGCCGCCGGGCGGAAGGCGCCCCACAGACTGCGGGCGACGCGGACGGCGATCCGCTCCAGGAGGGCCGCCGCGGTGGCCACCAGCACGGCGGTGAGGATCTCGCTCATCATGTCCACCTTCCGACGAGGAGGCTCGAGCGTCACCGGTCGTGATGACCGTCCGGGACAGTCGGGTTGGACGCCGGATGACCGGTGGGTGACGACCTCGCGTCCGCGCGGTCGGCGAGGCGCTGGGCGAGCAGCTGGGCGACGGTGGCGGCGACCCCGGCGGCCACCGCCACCGCCCACTGATGCGGCAGGAGCGGGCGGGAGCCGACCACGTGGCTGAGGCCGGGCACCTGGACGACGACCGCGAGCACCGCGAGCGAGGCGGCCACGGCCAGCGCGACCAGCGGCGTGCGCCCCCGCACGGCGAGGGTCTGGCCGAGCTGCGCCCCGACGAGCGCGACGAGCCCGGTGGTGCCCGCCTGACCGGGCGTGCTCATCGGGCGCGCGAGGAGCCACGCGATGCCGGCGGACAGTGCGGTGATGCTCGCGCGGACGGCGATGTCGCGGGTCAGCGAGCGACCCAGGGAGCGCTCGGGGCCGGCGGCGAGCAGCGCTTCCGCGCTGACGTCGGGGGGCGGCCGGACGGCGACGGCCATGGCCGGCAGGACGTCGGTGAGCAGGTTGACCAGCAGCAACTGCCGGGCGTTGAGCGCGCCCGGGCCGCCGATGATCCCCGTGCCGAGGGTGTAGGCGACCTCGCCGAGGTTGCCGCCGAGCAGGATCGAGAGGGCGTCCCGGACCGACGTCCACATCCCGCGGCCCTCCACGACGGCGTCGGTCAGGGTCTCGATACGGTCGTCGGTGATCACCACGTCGGCCGCCTCGCGCGCGGCCGGGGTGGCCCGCTCGCCGAGGGCGATCCCGACGTCGGCGAGCCGGATCGCGGGCGCGTCGTTGGCCCCGTCGCCGGTGACGGCGACCGCGTGCCCGTTCTGCTGGAGCAGACGGACGATCCGGGCCTTCTGCGCGGGGGTGACCCGGGCGTAGACCGCGGTGCCCGGTAGCGCCTCGGCGAGCCGCGCGTCGTCGAGCCGGTCGAGGTCGGCGCCGGTCAGCACACCGCGGCCGTCGAGCAGGTCGAGCTCGGCCGCGATGGACCGAGCCGTGCTGGGGTGGTCGCCGGTGATCATCGCGACCTGGACCCCGGCCCCACGCAGGGTCGCCACCGAGCTCGCGGCGGTGGGCCGGACGGGGTCGACCAGGCCGACCAGGCCGCGGAACTCCAGCCCGACGACGTCGTCCTCGGTGAGCCGGTCACGGCCGGACACCCGACGCTGGGCGACGGCGAGCACCCGGTGTCCCTCCCGGGCCAGTCGCTCCACCTCGGCGTCGATCCCGGCGCGGCCGGTGTCGTCCAGGGGTGTCGTGCGGCCGTCGCGAACCCGTTTCGTGCAGAGCGGGAGAACGACCTCCGGGGCGCCCTTGATGCTGATCCGGCTGTGGGTGCGCCCTCGCCAGAGCGTGGCGTGGTAGCCCCGGTGGGTCTCGAAGGGGAGCTCGTCGAGCAGCTCGACGACCGCATGGCCGTTCTCCGCGGTGATCTCGAGTCGTTCCGCACCGCGCAGGACGGCCCGGTCGGTCTGATGGGCGACCTCTCGGGACCCGGCCCGGAACGGGCTGGCCCGCACGGCCGCGGCGACGACGTCGCGCAGCCCCCCGGGCAACGGGTCGTCCACGGCCGAGGCGACGGTGCCGTCGGAGACCTGACGGAGGCTGATCCGCCCCTCGGTGAGCGTGCCGGTCTTGTCGAAGCACAACGCGGTGACCCGGCCGAGTGCCTCGATCGTCGAGGAGTTGCGGACCAGGGCACCCCGGGCCGAGAGCCGACGCGCCGCGGCCAACTCCGCCACGGTGGCCACGAAGGGCAGCCCCTCCGGCACCGCGGCCACGGCCAGACCGACCGCACGGGTCAGCGCGGCCATCAGGGGACGCCGACGGAGCAGGTCGATCGCGATCACCAGCACGCCGGCCCCGATCGTGACGGGCAGGACCCGCCCGGTCAGCTCCCGCAGCCTGATCTCGACCCCGGTCGGTGGCGCCTCCTCGGCGCCGCGGCGCAGGCTCCGGCCGACCTCGGTGGACTCCCCGGTCGCGACGACGGCGGCGTCGCAGCGCCCGGCCGCGACGACGGTGCCCTCGTAGAGCATGGAGTGGCGGTCGGCCAGGGTGCGTGCGCTACTGGCCCGGGCCGACTTCGGCACGGGCACCGACTCCCCGCTGAGTGAGGACTCGTCGACCTCGAGATCCTGCGCGGACAGGATCCGGCAGTCGGCGGGCACCGCGTCGCCGGCCTGCAACCGGACCACGTCACCGCGGACGAGCTCCTCGCTCCGGCACTCGGCCTCCCCCCCGCGGCGACGTACCCGGACCCGGACGGCGCTGCTGCGCTGCAGGGTGCGCAGCGCCCGCTGCGCACCGACCCGCTGCACCCCGCCGATCAGTCCGTTCACTGCGAGCACCCCGAGGATCAGCAGCGGATCCAGCAGTGATCCGGTCACGGCGGAGATCCCGGCCCCGGCTCCCAGTACCGGGGTGACCGGGTTGGCCAGCTCCTCCACCGAGGCCCGGACCACACCGACCTCGGTCAGGTTCGTCCGCACCGGCCGGTCACGTCGGCGGCGCTGCGCCTCCTGCTCGGACAGGCCGTTGCGCGAGCCGCCGAGGGCCTCGAGCACCGCACCGACCGACATCGCGTGCCACGGGGTCCGGTCCGAGGGGACCGGCTGCGGTCGTCGCCCGGGCCCGGACCCGCACCACGTCCCGTACCCCAGCGCGAGCAGGGCCGCGGTGTGCACGGCCACCGCAGCCCGCCCGCCGGCACCGCCCGGCAGGCCGAGCAACGCCAAGGCCCCACCCAGGGCCGAGCCGGAGATCGCGAGCTGCGCGGACCGGCGGCTCGTCCGCCCGGCGGGCTCGACGGCGTCGAGCACCAGGCACACCTCCGCCGCCGTGCGGCACACCACGTCCGCCGTCCAGGGCGGACTCGTCCCCTGCCCCGGCACGAACCCGACGCCCACGTCGGCGGCCCCGAGTGCGGCGCCGCGGCGGCTGACCAGTGCGACGACGTGGCCCTCGCTCTGCAGACGGGCGACCGTGCCGGCCAACTCCGCTCCGCCGCCCACCTCGCCGTCCGCGTCCAGCCGGCGGGCCAGCTCCCGGGAGCCTGCCACCAGCACCAGCCCCGCACGGCCGGCCGCAGCGATCACCGCCTCCGCGTACGGATCCAGCTCCTCCCCCACACCGACGAGCGCCAGGATCTCGTCGCCGCGGCGCAGGGCCAGGACGAACGGGGCGCGCCGGCGCAGGGTCGACGCGACCTCGCGCGCCTGCGGCGTCAGCGTCCGGGGGTCGTCCACGGGACCCAGCGACCACCCCTCACGGGCCCGCCGTCGGGCCGGCCGGCGCAGGTCGACCAGGTCGTACACGCGCTCGACGAGTTCGGACGTCTCGGCGTCGGTCGGCTCCCGCACCGGAACGACCTCGTCGACCACGTGGCCGCCGGTGCACAGCACGTCGGCGTCGAGCACGATAGTGTCGACCCGGTCGAGTCGCCGCAGCGCGGCAGGGTCGAGGACCAGGCTCCCCCGCCCGGCCAGGTCTCGGCCCACCCGCGCGGCGAACGCCTGCCGACCCACCTGTGCCGCCTTCGGGACGCCCGCGGTCAGCGCGGTGCTCGCCAGCCGGGACGGCCCGGCCAGCGCCAACAGCAGGCCGCCGCCGAGGGCGAGTCCGGTGGCCCACTCGCTCACCGTCTCCACCGGTCCCCGCGGCAGGGGCACGGGGCGGGGCCGCACCGGAACCGGCGCGGCCCGGTGACCGCCCTCCCTGGCACCGAGCAGGCCCTCCCACATCGTCCAGACCTGCCGGTCGGCCACGGCCTCGCGATGGAGGGTGTAGCGCTGACAGGCGTCGACTGCCAGGCCGATCGGCCGCTTCCCCGCGGCGTTGGACAGCGCCGTGACGCCGCTCAGCACCACGTCCGTCGACGGCTCGCCGACGGCGGCGGCCAGCAACCCCCGCAGCCGCGGGGTCGAGTCGATCAACGCGAGGGCCGCGCCCGGGAGCGTCACCGGCAGGACCGGCACCGCGCGCCCCAGGACGGTGTAGGCCAGGCCGGCGGAGTGCAGTCCCAGCAGGGCCGCCTCCCGCAACGCCCGGCCCGGGTGCCCGGGATGGTCCCGCTCGGGACGCGGTGCCCCCGCGAGCCCGCGTTCCTTCTCGACGGCCCGGACGAGGCCGGCCACCTCGCCCGCCCGGATCCGTTCCGGATCGAACTCGACCATCACGGAACCGAGGACGGCATTCACCTCGGCACGACGCACCGCCGGGTGCCGATCGAGCGCCTGCTCGACACCGGCCGCCGTTGCGGCGTCGGTGTGGACCCCACGAACGGGCAGGTGGATCCGCTCCGGTGCTCCGGAGTCGGTCCCGTTGCCCGCTGCCGAGACCACCTCGGCCACGCCGTTCGCGGCACCCACGACGGTGCCCACGACCGTTCCCGTGGCCACGGCGGCCAGGTCGACCATGCGCTGCAACAAGAGGGGACTCCCACGGCCACGGCGACCCCGGCGACGCACCCGGGCCGCCTGCCGGGGGCGGACCGTGCGTGCGCCGTCACGGCCGCGGCCAGGTCGGAACCCCCGTCCCTGGCCGGTCGGACAGGATCGGGCAGTTCAGGTCGTGGTGTCCTCGTCTCCGCCGCGCTCTCCGGCGCCGGTCGCCGTCTCGGCCCGCACCGGCTTCTCCTGGCCTCCACGGGGGGTCACGTCCGCCTGGCCCCGGCTCGCGAGCACGCTCCCGATCCCGATGGCCGCCGCCACCGGCCACTCGATCACCCCGGCCACGGCCGTCGCCGCGAGACCGCCGAGGAACAGCAGCGACCTGCCCGACGGCAACAGCGACCGGGCTCCCTGCCCCATGGCCTCGAGGTCCTCACGCCTCGGCGCGTGCAGGTCCGGCGCACGGAACTGGGCCGTCACGAACGGCAGGTTCACCGTCGCCGACCGGTGCCCCTCGAACCGCCCCTCCGCGGGCTCGTCCGGGCGGACCTGCTCGGTCTGCGTCGACGTACCGCCGTCACCCGGCGTCCCGGTCGCCTGGTCCTCGCGCGCGCCCGCGTCCTTCTCCGCCTGCCTGCTCCTACCCGCCACGATTCACCTCACCGCGCTCGCCGCCGCCTGTCCCTCGTCCCCTGGGGCCGTCCAGCAAACCACCGGTGAGCAGGAGAGTGCGGGCCGTCCGGCGCTGCCACCCGAATGTCCGCAGGCCGACCCTCAGCCCGGCACGGCGCGGTAACGCCCGGACTCCACCTGTGTGACGGCCCCCGTGCGGACCAGCCGGGCGAGGTGCTGCTCGGCGGTCCGCGCCTCGACGGTCTCCACGTACGGCGCCTCGACGTGGGGCCGGTAGACGAACCGGTGGTCGACGACCTCGGCGAGGGTCCGCGGCTCGGTGAGGAACTCGGTGAGCGCCGCGTCCCGCCGCCCGATCACCTCCCGATAGGCCCGCAGCCGGTCGCGGAACTCCGCCGCGCCCTCGATCACGCCCTTCTGGTGGAACGTCCCGAACCACCGCGCGTCCACGGACCCGCAGAGCTCGATCGACCGCTCGAAACCCTCGAGGCTGCTCACCCGGTCCCCGTAGTAGGGCCCGAACGAGGTCAGGTCGATGTCGGCGATGTAGAGGAAGCCGTCCGGCTCGACCAGCAGCCCGCAGTGCCCGGCGGTGTGCCCGGGCAGGTGCACGACGGTCGCCGTGCGGTCGCCGAGGTCGAACCGGTGCCCGTCCGGCACCGGCACGGCGTCCGGCCGGCTGCGGACCCGGAACTCCGTGGTGAGGGAGTCGGCGAACTCGGCGGTCGCGTCCGCGGGAAGGCCGTAGCCGGCGAGCAGCACCTGTGTGTCGCGGACCGCGGGCAGGTCGGCGGTGTGCACGTGGACGGGGGCGTCGAACGCGTCGATCGCCACCAGGTGGTCCTCGTGGGCGTGACTGACCACCACGGCGTCGGCGTCCGGACGGTCGTCCTGCTCGATCAGCGCGAGCGAGGGGTCCACGAGGAGCGTGCCCGCACTGCCGCGGACCAGCAGTGAGTTCCCGTAGGGGTACCCACCACCGTTCGCCGCCCGCAACAACGTCACCCGCCCGTACTCCTCGGGTGTCCAACCCGTCGTCCCCATCGACGCCTCCCGTCGCGCACCGTCGGCTCCCCCAGTTCTGCCCGGTGCCGCACTCCGCGTCAATTCCGGCAGGACGAGGCGGGGTGCCGCGGCGCGCCGGACGGCCCTCCTCACTGCGCCGGCAGCTCGCGGATGCCGCCGACCACGAGCGACACCTCGACCGGGACGTCGGCGAAGCCGGCGGCGTCGAGATCGCGGCGCAGGGACCCGACGTCGACCGTCGGCGGCGGCCCCACGGCGTCGATCCGGATCCCCTTCTCCGTGCTGCTCACACCCACGATCTGCCAGGAGCTCGCCGACGCCCAGCGTTCGGCCACCGGCCGGATCCCGGCCACGGTGGTGTTCTCGGTGAGGGCGTGCAGGCTGCCGATCGTCAGCGGCACCGTCACCAGGACGAGGAAGCCGAACACGACCACCAGCGTCCGCGGCCCGATCCGCGCGACCGGGCGGCCGGCGGCCTCGGCGACGGCGCGGATCCGGTAGGCGAGCAGCACCAGCGTGCCCGTGGCCACGATGGCCGCGACGTTGGTGGCGAACAGCAGGAAGGCGCCGAGCGCCTGGCGCGGCGCCCCCGACTCCAGGGTCATCCCGACCACGGCCAGCGGCGGCACCAGCGAGATCGCGATCGCCACGCCCGGCAGCGCGTCGGAGACGTCGGAGCGGACCAGGGCGAACGCCCCGACCACACCGGTGGCGAGGGCGGCGACGAGGTCGACGAGGTGCGGGCTGACCCGCCCGGCGACCTGGGAGTTGTTCGGGGCGACGACGGGCTCGGGCACCAGCAGGCCGAGCACGTAGGCGATCGCCACCACCGCCGCGGCGCCCAGCACGATCAGCGTGATCCCGCGAACGGTGCGGCGCCGATCGCCGAGGACGACGGCCAGGGCGGTACCCAGGATCGGGGTCATCAGCGGGGCCACGATCATCGCCCCGATCACCGTCGCCGTCGAGTCGGCGACCACACCGGCTCCGGCGATCACCGCGGCCAGGGTCAGCAGCGCCCAGAACGCCGTCGTCTTCCGGTGGGTGTCCACGAACAGCCGGTCGACCATCCGGTCGACGTCCGCCCCCGTCACGCCGGGTACGGAGGTCGGGTCCGCTGTCATCGGGAGCCCCGGCAGGTCACGCCCATGCCGACATGCTGCCCGCCGGCCGAGGGCGCCGGGTCATCCGTTCCGAATGACGTCGGCGTGGCCGCCGTGGCCGTCGGCGCCCGGCTCGTCGCCACGACCGGCGGGCCTCGGGGTCAGGCCGAGCATGTCCGCCCACGCCGCCTCCTCGGAGGCGGCCCAGCCCACCAGCGGGGCGTGGTCCGACGACGGCCGCAGCACCCACCACCAGCGCCGGGCCCGGCGGGCGGCCTCACGGATCGACGCCGCACACCCCGGGCACGACCGGCCACCGCTCAGCCGGGGACGAGGACGACCGGCCCGACCGCGTGGCGCAGGCAGGGGCCCATGACCGAGCCCACCACCGCGTCGCCCAGGGCCGGGCGCTGCGCGTTGCCCAGCACGAGCGCCTGCCGGTCGACCGCACGGGCCAGCAGGACCTCGGACGGCGCGCCGCGCAGGGCCACCACGTCGACGGTGGCCGGCGCCGGCACACCCTCGAGGGCACCGGCGACCGCGCGGTGGGCGTCCTCCTCGAAGTCCGGGTCGGCCTGCCCGCCTCCGTGCGGGAACGGTTCGTACTGCACGGCGACGGCTTCGACGCGCTCGGCGGGCCCGGCCTCCCCGACCGCCCAGCGCAACGCGGCGCGGGAATGCTCCGTACCTTCCATGCCGACCACGAGGACCGGCTCGGCGCCCCGCCCGCCGTCCGCGGGCACCCGGGCGGTCGGGCAGTCGACCTGCCTGCCACAGCTGCGGCCCACGGATCCGACCACTCCGCCCAGTCGCTCGCCGCCGCGGTTGCCCAGCACCAGCAGCCGCGCAGAGCGGGCCTGCTCGGCCAGGCCCGTCACCGGGTCGCCGGTGAGCACCCTCGTCCGTACCGGGGCGGATCGCCCGGCCGCCTCCTCGGTGACCATGCCCTCGAGCTCGGCCGCGGCCGCCGCGGTCAGGTCCTGCGGCGGCAGCGCGGCAGCGCCTCCGGCGCCCACCGGCGGTGGCGGCGTGTCGGCCACGGTGACGGCGAGCACCGCGCCACCGCGCCGGTCGGCCCGGTCCAGGGCCCAGCGCAACGCGGACCGGGAGGCGGGCGTGCCGTCCACCCCGACGACGACCTCCGCACCGCTGCCCTCGGTCTCCGTACTCACGGGCTCCTCCGTCCGGGAACTGTCGACGGGCGCGTTCCTCACGGGTTCAGCAGGTCCGGCGGGCCCTCCGGACGGATCGCGCGCCGGCGCGCCACGCCCAGGGCGGCGAACACGGTCGCCACCGCCGCGTCGGTGAGTGCCGCCCGGCGCCAGGACCGCGAGGCCGCGGCCAGGCCGAGGCAGCTCGCCGCGTGCGCGCCGTCGACCACGGCGCCGGCGGTCCGGCAGGCCCGGACCGGCAGGGCGGTGGCCACGCCGAGCTGGACGAGGTGACGGGCGCCGAGCACGCGGGCCACGGCCCGGGCCCGGCGGGTCGCCGGGGCGCCGCAGACCGAGGCCACCGTCTGCGGCCTCAGCAGCGACGCCGTTCCCCAGGCCGCGCGCGCCAGGTCCGTGCCCAGCGCCACCACACGCCGCGGGCCGGGGGTGGGCACCGGCTCGACCGGTTCCACCCGCGACCCCGGCAACGTCGTCACCGGAACTCCTTCGTCACGGCCAGCCCGTCGGCACGCTCACACCAACGGTCACTGGCCCACCTTCGCGCCGGGCATCC
Organism: Pseudonocardia oceanicola; assembly: GCF_047200735.1. NCBI lineage: Bacteria > Bacillati > Actinomycetota > Actinomycetes > Pseudonocardiales > Pseudonocardiaceae > Pseudonocardia > Pseudonocardia oceanicola. The sequence continues at coordinate 72,429 of NZ_JBJZON010000020.1, read as the reverse complement.
CCTCGCCGTACTCGACGGGATCGTTCGGCTTGCGCCCGGGGATGTTGGCGGCGGCGCTGAACTTGCCCAGCGGCAGGACCGTGCGGCCCGCCGTCGCGGCGAGCAGCATCGCCCCGCCCACGTAGAACGCCGCGCCCGCGGAGAACACCAGCACCCAGCCGCCGGCCGTGACCGCCCACGCGACCGGCGCGACGAGCCCGACCGCGAGCAGCGTCGAGCCGGCGGCCAGCAGCCCCAGCACGACGAACAGGGCGACGCTCTCGGCCATCGCCGCCAGCGCGCCGAAGATCGTGATCACCGCGAGGCCGATGAACCAGAAGCCGAACGCCCGGGACTCGAGCGCGCTCGCGGGCACCACGCCCGTCGTGCCGAGCAGCACCAGCAGGCCCCAACCCAGCCAGAACGCGCCCCACGTGCCGTGCATGGCGGTCGCCAGCGTGTCCCGGGCCCGGTAGGACCACATCCCGGCCAGCAGCTGGGCCAGCCCGCCGAAGAACAGCGCGAACGGCGCGATGACCGGTGTGTCGGTCACCGGGGTCCCCCACCAGCCCGCGAGCAGCGAGGCGACCATCAGTGTCGCGGCCCCGAACGCGAACAGGCCCAGGACCGAGGGCGCGGCCACCGGCGTCAGGACGATGCGGCTGCGGTCCTCCCAGACCTGTTTCTCGGACAGGTCGACGTTCTCCGCGTGCCGGCCCGCCGGGGCCGGCCCGGGGTGACCGGTCCGCCCGTCCTGGCCCCCGAGCAGCGGGTCCGTCTCGTGACGTGTGCGCATTCGTCCTCCTCCAGGTCGACGGCATCCGCTCGGTGGGTCACACCGCAGGCGCAGGACAAACGCCGGTCCACCTGACGAAAACCTGACGACCGTGCAACGCTCCGGCGCACGGGGCGCCGACCGGACGACGCCCGTGGGCGGCCCGGTCCGAGCGCGCGATGTCAGCCCCGGCCCTGCGGGGCCGGCACGAGGACCACCGGGCACTCGGCGTGGTGGAGGCAGTGCAGCGCCACGGAGCCGGTGAGTGCTCCGCCGAGCGCGCCGTGGTGCCCGTTGCCGAGCACCAGGACCTCTGCGTCCGCGGAGCGCTCCAGCAGCACGGTGGCCGGGTCGCCGGGAACGACGTGCTTCTCGACCTCCCGGGTCTGCTCCGCATCGAGGCTCTCGCCCAGCACCTCGTCGAGCCGGTCCGCGGCCGAGGACTGCATGTCCTCCGGCGGGATCAGGTCGGTCGCCGGGGTCATCATCTGGCCCGGGCCGACGGGCCGTGCCCGCACCTCCCACACCGTCACGGCGCGGAGCCTGGCCCCCATCGCCTCCGAGTAGCGGGCCGCCCAGCGCACCGCCTCCCGCGACTCCGCACCGAGGTCGACGCCGACGGTCACGAGTGTCGTCGTCATCGGGGTACTCCTTCCTGTCGCGAACCGGGCATACCCGGCGGGCCCGGCAGGGACCGACCGCGCGCGGACCGCAAGGAGACCGTCAGTTCGGCCCGATGGCGTGGGCGCCGGGCGAGGGCCACGTCGCCCTGCCCGACGACGCCGGTCACCGTCCGGGTCGACCCGGTGCGGGCGAGCCCGATGCGGTCGGCGACGTCGACGTCGACCACGCTGCTCGACGCGCCCGTGTCCAGGGCGAAGAGGAAGGGGCCCTGCCCCTGCAACCGCATCTCGGTCAGGGCGAGCGTCGACCCGGCCATGCCCACCACGCGGAGCGGGACCGTGCGCCCGCCCGGCCCGCACGCGCCGACGGCGGCCCCGGCGCCGGCTCCGTGCCCACCTGTCCGGTGACGACGCACCCGGTCAGCAGCGACGCCGTCGCGAGCAGGGCGGTCGCGAGGAGGGCATCGGGTCCCCGGGGGCGGGTTCGCGGGCTCACGTGGTGTCGCCCGGCGCGAAGGCGTTCCGCCCCACCCGGCGGGCCACGCCCTCGTCGACCGCGACGCGCAGCGCCGCGGGAAAGCGTCCCGGTCCCCAGTACCGGGCGCCGACCAGCTCGCCGAGCTCGGCCCGGCTCGTCGTCCCCCGGTCGGCCAGCGCCCGGCCGATCGCCGCGATCTCGCGGTCCAGGGCGCGTTGTGCCTCCGTCTCGCGATCGAACGGCGTTCCACCGAACCGGGCGCCGCTGAGGCTCGCGCTGGGACCGGGACGCCAGCGCCGGGGCCCCCGGCGGTCCCGGCTGCGCCGGGCCTCGATCCGCTCGCGGATGCGCTGCTCCGCGTCGCGCTCGCGGGCGCGACGCTCGGCGGCCTCGGCGCGCTCCTGGGCAGCCCGTTCCTCCTCGGCCGTCTCGCCGGCGAACCCGGCACCCCGCTCCCGGTGCTCGGCGGCCGCCGCCCGCTCCCGCGCGGCGTCGGCCTCGCGCTCGGCGCGCTCCGCCTCGGCCTCCGCCTCGGCGACCGCCTCGCTGTCTCCTGCCGCACGCGCCCGGAACCAGGCGGACCTGGCGTCGTGCGCCTGGGCCTCGGCGTCGAACCGCCCGGCCAGCGTGCGGCACCGCTCCTCGGCGGCGCCGTCGCCCGCCGCACGCTCGTCCTCGGCGGTACCGCGCTCCTGCACGGCGCGCACTCGGGCCCGGGCGGCGTCGGCCCGGGCGGCGGCCGCGTCGGCCAGTTCGGCATGTCGCCGGGCGGTCTCCTCGTCCGCCGCCCCCACGGCCGCCTGACGCTCCGACAGGGAGCGTGCCCGCTGCTCGCCCACCCGGGCCTCCAGCAGCGCGGTCGATCCGTCGTCCCGCCCGTCGCTCCGGAGCAGCTCGCGGGCGTCGGCGATGGCGTCGAGCTCGGCGGCCCGCAGATCCCCGATCTCGGCCAGCGCCTCCTCGGTCCGCACGCGGTCGTCGTCGACCCGCCCGTCGCGCCCACCGGTCCGGGCGGCCGCCGCGGCGGCGCGGTGCTCCGCGGCCGCGGCCCGGGTGTACTCCGCCTCCTCGCGCAGGCGGCTCACCTCGGTGCCGGCGCCGTCCTTCTCCGCCCCGTCCTGCCCGGCGCCCTCCTGCCCGGGGCCGTCCTGCCCGGCGCCGTCCTGGTCGGGGCCGTCCTGGTCGGGGCCCTCCTGGCCACCCTCGTCCGCCGTGAGCGGCTGCGCGATGTCCTCCAGCGCGGACTGCTCCGCGCGCACCCCGAACACCAGCTCTGCCACCCCGCCCAGGGCCATGACCCCGGCGGCGACGAGGAAGCCGATCGCCACGAGCCCACGGCTGCCGGAGTCGATGAACGAGCCGAACAGCAGCGGACCGACGATCCCGCCGAGGCCGGTGCCGAGGGCGTAGAAGAAGGCGATCGCGAGCGCCCGGGTCTCCATCGGGAAGATCTCGCTGACCGTCAGGTACGCCGCACTCGCACCGGCCGAGGCGACGAAGAAGGTCGCGACCAGCGCGGCGAGGAAGACCCACTGCCCCCCGAACTGGCTGTAGAACACCCAGGTCAGGACGATGGCGAGCAGGGCCGACCCGAGATAGGTGCCCGAGATCATCGCCTTGCGGCCCACCGTGTCGAACAACCGGCCGAGCGTGACCGGGCCCAGGAAGTTCCCCACCGCGTACACGATCAGGAACACCGGGGCGAACCCGGCGGCGACGCCGTAGTAGCCGGTGACCAGCGTCCCGAGGTTGAAGGTGATGCCGTTGTAGATGAACGCCTGCCCCACGAACAGGGCCAGGCAGAGCAGGGCCCGCTTCGGGTAGATCCGGAACGCGGTGCGGGCGATCTCCCGGAACGGGATGGTCGTGCGCTGCCGGACCGTGATGCTCTTGTCCGGCTCGTCGAGCTGCTGGTCGGTCTCCTCGACGACCTCCTGCTCGACCCCGTCGACGATCCGCTCGGCCTCGTCCTCCCGGCCGTGGATGAACAGCCACCGTGGACTCTCCGGCACGTGCCGGCGCACGATCAGGATCACGAACCCGAGCACCGCGCCGAGGCCGAACGCGACGCGCCAGCCGAGGTTCACGGGCAGCAGGGAGGACAGCAGCAGCACCGCGAGCGCCGAGCCGGCGGCCGAACCCAGCCAGTAGGTGCCGTTGATGACCAGGTCCGCCCGGCCGCGCACGCGGGCGGGGATCAGCTCGTCGATCGCGGAGTTGATGGCCGCGTACTCCCCGCCGATGCCGGCGCCGGTGAAGAACCGGCAGAGGAAGAAGTACCACGGCGCGAAGGCGAACGCCGTGGCCACAGTGGCCACGATGTAGACCAGCAGCGTGATCAGGAAGAGCTTCTTGCGGCCGAATCGGTCGGTCAGCTGACCGAAGAACAGCGCCCCGGTGCACGCTCCGACGATGTAGATGGCGGCGGCGAGGCCGATCTGCGCCGGGGTGATCGCGATCCCGCTGCCGGGCTCCGTGAGCCGGGCGGCGACGGCGCCGACCATGGTGACCTCGAGCCCGTCGAGGATCCACACGGTGCCCAGGCCGATCAGCACGCGCCAGTGGAAGCGCGACCAGGGCAACCGGTCCAGTCGCGCGGGAACACGGGTCTCGATCGTTCCCGTCTGCACGCCGTCGCTCATGGTCCTCGAGCTACCCGGGCCGGAGAACATCGAACGTTGCGACTTTCTGACGACCGGATCTACGCATAACCGACGAATCGGGCGAACCTTACGACGCCCTTTCGATCACCCGCAGGTCTCTTTCGGCAGGGCCGCGCCGGGTACCGCCGGGGCGTCGGGCGTCCACCCGACACCCCTCAACCGACGAAGGAGGATCGATGACGGGCACGCTCGAGGGCAAGGTCGCCGTGATCACCGGTGCCGCACGCGGACAGGGCCGCAGCCACGCGGTCCGGCTCGCCGAGGAGGGCGCGGACATCGTCGCCGTCGACATCTGCCGCCAGATCGACAGCGTCCCGTACCCGCTGGCCACCGAGGAGGACCTCGCCGAGACCGCCGCCGAGGTCGAGAAGCTCGACCGACGGATCGTCGCCCGCCAGGCCGACGTCCGCGACGCCGCCGCGGTCACCGAGGCGATCGGCGACGGGATCGCCGAGCTCGGCCGGGTCGACATCGTTCTCGCCAACGCCGGGATCGCCCCGCACTCGGCCCGGGAGGACGACCCGCTCGCCGCCTTCGACGACACCGTCGCGACCAACCTCGCCGGTGTCCGGCACACGGTGCAGGCCGCCGCTCCGCGCATGATCGAGCAGGGCGAGGGCGGCTCGATCGTGGTGACCAGCTCCACCCAGGGACTGTCCGGGCGGGGCGGCAACGGCTCCGGCGCCATGGAGGGCTACGTCGCCGCCAAGCACGGCGTCGTCGGCCTGATGCGCACGTGGGCCAACTGGCTCGCGCCGCACCGGATCCGGGTCAACTCGGTCCACCCGACCGGCGTGCACACGCCGATGATCGACAACGACGCGATGCAGGAGTTCCTCGGCCAGTCCCCGGAAGTCGGGGCGGCGCTGACGAACCTGCTCGACGTCGAGGCCGTCGAACCGATCGACATCAGCAACGCGATCGCCTGGCTCGTGTCCGACCAGGCCCGCTACGTCACCGGCGTCACCCTGCCCGTCGACGCCGGTTTCATGGTCAAGTAAGGAGCCCCGATGGCCAGCACCAGCACCTGGTTCGAGACCGTCGCGGAGGCCCAGCGCAGAGCGCGCAAGCGGCTCCCGCCCTCGGTGTACGGGGCCCTGCTCGCGGGCGCCGAGCAGGGCATCACCATGACCGACAACAGCCGCGCGTTCGACGAGCTCGGGTTCCGGCCGCAGGTCGGCGACCAGCCGCCGGAGCGCGACCAGGCCACCACCGTGCTCGGGCAGGACGTGTCGATGCCCGTCCTGCTCTCCCCCACCGGCGTGCAGGCCGTGCACCCCGAGGCCGAGGTCGCCGCCGCCCGTGCCGCCGCCGACGCCGGCACGGTGATGGGCCTGAGCTCGTTCGGCAGCCGCGCGATCGAGGACGTGGCCGAGGCCAACCCGCAGACCTTCTTCCAGACCTACTGGGTCGGCGACCGCGACCGCATCGCCCGCCGGGTCGACCGGGCCCGCGCCGCCGGGGCGAAGGCGCTGATCGTGACCCTCGACTGGGTGTTCGACAGCCGCCGGGACTGGGACAGCCCGCCGATCCCCGAGCGTCTCGACCTCAAGGCCATGGCGCAGTTCGCCCCGGAGGGCATCCGCAGGCCCCGCTACATGCTCGGGTGGCTGCGCCACCGCAGGCTGCCCGAGCTCACCGTGCCCAACATGGCCGACCCCGGCGAGGACCCCCCGAGCTTCTTCCAGGCCTACGGCGAGTGGATGCAGACCCCGCCGCCCACCTGGGAGGACCTGCGGTGGCTGCGCGAGCGGTGGGGCGGTCCCCTCATGGTCAAGGGCGTCACCCGCCCCACCGACGCCCGCAAGGCCGTCGACATCGGCGCCGACGCGATCTCGGTGTCCAACCACGGGGGCAACAACCTCGACGGGGCCCCGGGCAGCATCCGGGTCCTGCCCGCCGTCGCCGACGAGGTCGGGGGCGAGATCGAGGTCCTGCTCGACGGCGGTGTCCGCCGCGGGACCGACGTCGTCAAGGCCATCGCCCTCGGCGCCCGGGCCGTCATGATCGGGCGGCCCTACCTGTGGGGCCTCGCCGCGAACGGGCAGGCCGGGGTGAAGAACGTCCTCGACATCCTGCGCAGCGGCGTCGACGAGGCACTGTTCGGGCTCGGGCACGCCTCGCTGTCCGGGCTCACCCCGGACGACATCATGGTGCCCTCGGACTTCACCGGCGGACCCCGCCCCTACCCGGCCGCACAGACCCCGCGGCCCCGGACCGCGTGAGCGCCTCGCTCACGGGACAGGCCGCGTTCGTCACCGGCGCCGCCCGCGGCCGGGGCCGGGCGTTCTGCGTCGACCCCCGTGGTCACGGCGCTCGGGTCTCCGCGACGGGATCCGTCCCTCTGCCTCAGACGTGGTCGCGCGGGACGGTCTCCCGCCAGCTGTGCGCGAACACCCGCTCGGCACCCTCGTACGCGTCGAGCTGGGCGTAGAGGTGGAAGTCGGTGGGGGTGGAGGTGAGCACGGTCCGGCCGACGGTCTCGACCCGCCAGTCGCCGCGGCGGAACCCCATGGTCCAGGTCGTCTCGCCGCGGACCGAGTCGACGTCGTCGGCGGTCCAGCCGTACCGCTCGTCGGCCCGCCGGGTGACCTCGAGACCGATCCCGTCGAAGCGCACCACGCCGAGATCCTTCACCACCTCGAGCGCGGACTCGTAGCCGATCAGGTCACGGGTCACCGCCCACCGTTCCCGCCCGGCCTCCAGCAGCGTCGTGGCGAGGGGCGCGGCCGCCTCGGGCTCGCCGAACGCCGGCACCTGCTGCTCGTCCGGCCCGTCCGGCCGCAGCGGGAGGACCAGCCGGCTGTGCTCGGGGTGCACGGTCAGCCGGACCGGCTCCGGCGGCGGCCAGGCCAGCGGCCAGTACGACGTCGACAGGGCCAGCCGCAGCCGGTGGCCCGGCGCGAGGGACTGGGCCATGGCGTTGAGCTGCACCGCGACGCGGCAGCGCTCGCCGGGCAGGAGGACCTCCGGTTCCTCGTGGCTGCCGCGGTGGGTCAGGTTCAGCAGGCCGTAGCTGATCCGGGTGGCCCGCCCGTCCGGGTCGACGTCGGAGAGCCGGGCCGCGAGCATCGCCACCGGGCGGTCGACCGTGATCTCCAGCTCCACGACCGGGGACCCGAGGATCTCCCTCCGGCCGACGAGCGGCTCGCCGTCGAAGACCAGCGAACCGCCGTCCTCCTCACGCTGGTCGTAGGGCAGGTCGGGCGGCGCGTTGTAGGAGCACCACTTCCCGGCGTACTGGCCCACCGACAGCGGAGAGGAGACGGTGAGCTCGGCGGGCGGCGACGGTGCGGCACCCGCCTCGAGGAGGCGGTTCGCCCCGAGCGGGTACCGCGCCAGGTCGATCCGCGGTGAGGGCCAGCTCGCCTCCCCGACCCACCGGCCGGGGCGCTCGACGTAGGCGGTGGACGGGGGGACGCTGTCCTGCATCCAGATCCGCAGCATCGGCCCGTCCATCGCCCCGTTGTCGGCGTCGCGCAGCCAGTGGTCCCACCAGGCCACGACCTCCTGCAGGAACCCGACCGCGGGGCCGGGCTGCCCGAGGTGCGGGTACTTGTGCGACCACGGCCCCACCAGCCCCCTGCGGGGCGCCTCGAGCCCCTCGAGCAGCCGGAACACCGAGTTGGAGTAGCCGTCGGCCCAGCCGCTGACCGCCAGCACCGGGCACTCGATCGCCGAGAAGTCCTCGCAGACCGACCCGTGCTCCCAGAACTCGTCGCGCCGCTGGTGGCGCAGCCAGTCCTCGAGCCACAACCCGCTGCCGCGCAGCCGGTCGAGCCACATGTCCCGCCAGCGGTCCCCCACCACCTCGGGATCGGGCGGGCAGGAGTTGTAGGCGAACATCGTCGACGCCCACGAGAGATTGTCGGTGAGCAGGCAGCCGCCCATGTAGTGCACGTCGTCGGCGTACCGGTCGTCGGTCGAGGAGGCCGTGACGATCGCTCCCAGCCCCGGCGGGCGGCGGGCGGCGACCTGCAGGGCGTTGAACCCGCCCCACGAGATCCCCATCATGCCGGTGCGTCCCGAACACCATGGCCTGCCCGCGAGCCAGGCGAGCACCTCCTCGGCGTCGCGCAGCTCCTGCTCGAGGTACTCCCCGGTCAGCACCCCGTCGGAGTCACCGCTGCCGCGCAGGTCGACCCGGACACCGGCGATGCCGTGCCCGGCGAAGTAGGGATGGTGCATCGAGTCGCGCACCGCGGTGAGGTCCCGCTGCCGGTACGGGATGAACTCCAGCACGGCGGGCACCGGCTCGGCGTCCGAGTCCGCCGGCCGCCACACGCGGCCGGCCAGCGTGATCCCGTCCGGGAGCGGGACGCGCACCTCCTCGGAGACGACCTCGTGCGGGAAGTCCTCGACGATCCTCACGGCCTGCGTTCCTCCCCGACGTCGTCGAACTCGAACGGCAGTCCGGCGACACACCGCTCGTACTTGTCCGTGATCTCGTCGTCGTCACTCCCGCCGACGTGCACGTGGGCGTAGGCGTAGGAGTAGCCGTCCTGGTCGTGCAGGGCCGAGAGCCGGTCCCCCGGCTCGACGACGACGTCGACCGAGCACCCCGGCACCTCCCGCTCGACCGCGGCGATCTCGTCCCCGGTCGGGACCCGGCGCACCACCGCGTCGGCCGACCGGCGCACGAACCACTTCGACGCGATCGCGTACGGACCCTCCCGACGCGGCGGGGCGGGATCGCGGCCGAGGGCGATCTGCAGCAGGGCGTGGTGGTTGGGCAGCCCGTCGACATCCGCGAACAGCTCGGCGTGCGACTGCGAATGCCGTGGGTTCACCTCGAGCAGGGTGAGCGCGTCACGCTCGGCGTCCCAGAAGAACTCGATGTTGAACGTGCTGCCGTCCAGCCCGACCCGCTCGATCACCCTGCGGGAGACGTCGGCCATCCGGTCGGTGACGGCGTCGGGCAGGGTCGACGGGTAGCGGTAGCGCGCGAAGCTCGGGGTGTCCCGCCAGGTCACGGAGTCGACGACCCCGTAGACACGGACCTCGCCGCCGAACGCGTAGCCCTCCACCGTCACCTGGACCCCGGTGGCGGCCTCTTCCGCCAATGCGGCGTCACCGCCGGCCTCGGCGACCGCCGGTGGTGGGTCGAGCATGCCCAGCACGTATCCGAACGGCTCGCCCATGCGCCCGATCCCCGCGCGGATCCGCGCCGCGGCCTCCCGCAGCTCGTCGGCGTCGGCGACCCGGTAGGCCAGCTCGGAGGACACGGACTTCACCGGCTTGACCCACGCCGGGTACCCGACCCCCTCCGGCAGTCGTGGTTCCCCGTCGCCCAGGTCGAGCAGGCCGAACGGGGGGTACTCGTCGATCACCGCCTGCTGCTCGATCCGGCTCCAGTACTTGTGCTCGCACTTGACCACCGACTCCAGGCTGGTCCACGCCAGTCCGGCGCGCTCGCACAGGATCGGCACCATCGTGCTGACCGGGAAGTCCCAGAAGCCGATGATCGCGTCGACCGTCCCCGGGAACTCCTCGACACGGCGCTGCGCCGCGTCGAGCAGCTCGGCGAACGGGATGTCCTCCTGCAGGATCAGCTCCTCGGCGCCGAGCAGGGCGTGGAAGCGGTATGCGTCGGCGTCGGGCATGGCCTCGAGAACCTGCCGGTTGTGCTCGTCCATCCCCAGGACGAGGACGTTCGTCGGCACGGCGACTCCTCCCGGGTCCCGTGGACCCTGGCTCTCCGGGCCCGGTGGGCCCCGGACGGCGCGATCAGCGACGTGGACCTCGGGCCCGGCGCGCGGCGAACCGCAGCGGGAGCAGGCCGAGCGGCGCACGTCGGCCGAGGTCGGCGCGGTCCTCCTTGTCGAAAGCCGCGGCGTAGCGCCGGGCGGCGTCGGCGTCGGCGTACGTCTTCGACCCACCGGCACCGCAGCCCCGCGCGCACGTCCACTCGAGCGTCTCCGCGCGGGCGGAGAAGCGGAACCTGTGGCCGAACACCGTGCACAGACCGACACCCACGAACGGTCCGTACCCGCTCGCGCCCGGTCGAATCCGGGCCGGTCCCGCACGCGGGCCGCCCCCGGCGCCCGACCCGCCCGTCGGCGACCGCAAGGCGACCGCAAGGCGACCGTCAGGTGACGTTGCGGGACAGCCGGTCTCGACCCTCACTACCGTCGGTGGGGCCTCGCCGGAGTGTGGCCCGCGGTCGCGGGACCCCGGACGACCGGCCGGAAGGGACGCAATGAGGACGGACGACGTACAGACCCTACGCCACCCGAAGCCGCAGCCGCTCGCCGAGGAGTTCGCGGAGATCGTCCCCACCTGGCTCGTCCAGGCCGAGGTGCGCCGTGCCGAGAGCGATCTGCGCGGCCAGGTGCCGGGTGGGTCGCTGCCCGAGCTCGTGCACCGTCTCGCCCGGGAGCGTCTGCGGCAGCGCCTGCACGCCGGCGCCTGATCCTCGGTACCCGCGCGTCCCGGCGACGCGGTGGCCCGGCGGTCATGGGCGACATCCCGATCTTCGCGGGCGAGGAGCTGCTCCGGAAGGTGGCGGAGCAGATTCTCGTTTCGCGGCAACGCGAAGAGTTCGCGGCAGCGGGGGAAGGATCGGTGTCGCCGCCGCCCGCCGTCACCGCACAGGGGTGTCCATGACCGCGACCGCTCCTCGCCCGATCGAGACCCGCCCCTACCCCGCGCGCCGGGAGGTCCGCGGCTCCCGCATGACCCACATGCTCCGCACGACGGACCCCAAGGACATTTCGATCCTGTACCTGGTCACGTCGTTCGGCTTCTTCCTGGCCGGTGGGGCGATGGCGCTGCTCGGCTGGGTCACCCGCCCCCGGCGCTGACCCGACGGCTCACCGCCGCCCGGCCGGACGTGCGGCGGGGGCCGCGGACGAAGGAGCGGCCGCGCACGCGGGAACGCGTACGCGGCCGCCGGTCTCGTCTCCTCAGCCGGACAGGCGCTGCCCGAGCATCTGCTTGGCCTGCTCGGCGCCCTTGCGGCTCTCGCCCTGGGCGCGCCGGAAGAACTCGGCGAGCTCGCTGTCGCCGTCCCGCTCGGCGTCGGCGATGTAGGTCTCCAGGCGCAGGGCGTTGCTGAGGCACTGCTCGGTGAACCAGATGAGGTTGTAGCTCTTGTCCTTGGTGCCGGTGACCTCGCCACCCTCGCTCGTCGTCACGGCTTCCTCGCCTCCTCGTCGACGGAACTCTGGTCGGCACCCGTACCCGGACGTCCGAGCACCCGGGTCCGGTCCACGGCCGCCGCGCCGGGCCGGGACCCGTGCGGCGCCGTGCAGGCCGAGTACCACCTGCGTCCGAGCCGAATCGTGCGTGCGGGGAACCCGTGGGCCCGACGGCGACCGCTTCTGCGGTGACGTCGCCCACCCGGGCGGGGGCAGCGGCCGGAACGGCGGCGCCGAGCAGGATGATGGGTCCGGTGAGCGCCCGCGTCGAGGAGGAACACGTGCAGGACGGCGACCGCGCCGGGGCGGCGGGCCCCGCCCGCAGGACGACGGTGCGCCGGCGGACGACCGTCGTGGGGGTGGGCGCCGTCGTCGTGCTCGCCGCGCTCGCCGTCGCGGCGAACCTGCTCGACACCGGCATGTACCCGAGGCTGGGGATCCCGGTCGCCTCGACCGGCGTCCAGGTCCTGGTCGCCGCCCTGCGCACGGTGGTGACCGTGAGCTCGGCGGTCGCCCTGGGCTCGCTGCTCTACGCCGCCTTCCTCAGCCCGGCGAACGCGTCGGGCACCCTGGCGGGCGCGGTGTCGGCCGACGGCTACCGCGCGGTCCGCCGGGCCGGGTGGACCGCGGCGGCGGCCGGCGTCGGTGGGCTGCTGCTCGCCGTCGCGACCGCGGCCGACCTGTCCGGGGCCGCCCTGGCCGAGGTGCTGACCGGCCGCGACCTGCTCGGCACGTTCGCCGCGCTCGAGGAGCCGATGGGCTGGTTCCTCACCGGCCTCGGGTTCTGCGTGGTGGCGCTCGCGTGCATCTGGACGGTGAGCTGGCGGGTCGCGGCGGTGCTGGCCGCGGTCGCGGCCGTGTCGCTGCTGCCCCCGCCCGCCGTCGGCCAGGCCGCCGTCGGCCGCGGCCACGACTGGGCCACCGACGCGGGTGCGCTGCAGGCGGTCGGGCTGGCCGTGTGGCTCGGTGTGCTCACCGCGCTCGTCCTGCACCGACGGCACGGCGGGTCGCTCGACGGCGCGCTCTGGCGTCGGGCACGGGGCCTGCTGACCGCGGGCGGGGTGACCTGGCTGTTGTCCACCCTCGTCCTCGGGCTGCTGCTGGCGATCCCGGGATCGGTCACCGGCACCGCGTGGGGGCGCTGGCAGCTCGTCGAGGCGGGGCTCGCCGCCGGGCTCGCGGCCGGCTGGGCCGTCGTCGCGCGCCGCCGGCGGGGGCTGGTCCCGCTCGCCGCGCTGAGCGGGCTCGTGGTGGTGGCTGCCGGCGCGATGGCGCACGCCGTGCCGCCGCGGTTCCTGGTCCGCACGGACACCGAGGGCGAGGTCCTGGTCGGCTACGACCTGCCCGAGCCGTTCACGGCGCTGCGGGCGTTGCTCGACTGGCGGATCAACATCCTGTTCACCCTGGTCGCGGTCGCGGCGGTCCTGCTCTACGTGCACGCCGTCCGGCTGCTCCGCGCCCGCGGCGACACCTGGGCGCGGGGCCGCACGCTCGCCTGGGTCTGCGGCTGGATCGTGGTGGAGCTGTCGACGTCGTCGGGGATCGGCCGGTTCTCCCCCGGGATGTTCAGCGTCCACATGATCAGCCACATGTCGCTGAACATGCTGGGTCCGGTGCTGCTCGCGCTGGGCGGCCCGGTCACGCTCGCGCTCCGGGCGCTGCGCCCGGCCGGTCGCGGCAGGCCCCCGGGTCCGCGGGAGTGGGTCGTCGCCGCGGTCGAGTCACCGGTCGCGCGGGTGCTCACGCATCCGCTGGTCACGCTGGCGCTGTTCGTCGGGTCGTTCTACCTGCTGTACTTCACCGGGCTGTTCGAGGCGGCGCTGCGCTTCCACTGGGCGCACCAGTTGATGAACATCCACTTCCTGGCCGTCGGCTACCTGTTCTTCTGGCCGCTGATCGGGGTGGATCGCGCACCGGTCCGGCTGCCGCACCTGGGCAGGCTGGCCGTGCTGCTCGCCGCGATGCCCTTCCACGCCTTCTTCGGCATCGCCCTGATGAGCACGGACGAGCTGCTGGGCGGCAACTTCTACCGCTCGCTCGCCCTGCCCTGGCTGCCGGACCTGCTGGCCGACCAGAAGGTCGGCGGCGGGATCGCCTGGGCGACCGGGGAGGTGCCGATGCTGCTGGTCGTGCTCGCACTGCTCACGCAGTGGTCGCGGGAGGACGAGCGGGACGCGGCCCGGCACGATCGCCGCGCCGACCGCGACGACGACGCGGAGCTGCGCGCCTACAACGAGATGCTCGCCCGGCTCGCCCAGGGCCGGCGCTGAGCAGGCGCTGAGCAGGCGCCGCCCCTCCGGGTCGCGGTCGGCTATCCGGCGTTGCGCAGCCGCAGGCTGTTGGTCACGACGAGCAGCGAGGACAGCGCCATCGCCGCCCCGGCCAGCAGCGGGTTGAGCAGTCCCGCCGCGGCGAGCGGGAGGGCGGCCACGTTGTAGCCGAAGGCCCACACCAGGTTCCCGCGGATCGTCCGCAGGGTGGAGCGGGCGAGGTCGATCGCGGAGACCAGCCCGCGCAGGTCGTCCCGGACCAGCACGAGGTCGGCGGCCTCCAGCGCGACGTCCGTACCCGACCCCACGGCGATCCCGAGGTCGGCCTCGGCCAGGGCGGCGGCGTCGTTCACCCCGTCGCCCACCATGGCGACCACGCGACCGTCCGCGCGCAGCCGGGCGACCAGGCCGACCTTGTCGTCCGGCAGGACCCGCGCGTGGACCTCGTCGATCCCGACCGCCTCGGCGACGGCCCGGGCCGCGGCCTGCGAGTCGCCGGTGAGCAGGACCGGCCGCAGCCCGCGGGCGCGCAGTCCCTCGACGGCGCGTCGGGACGCCTCCGGTACCGGGTCCACGAGCGCGAACGTCCCGGCGACCGCATCCGCGACCGTCACGGTGACGACGGTCCGGCCGGCCCGCTCCCACTCCGCGACGGGACCCGCCAGCTCCGGGGGCAGGGCGCCGGGCCGGCCCACGGCGACGTCGACACCCTCGACCACGCCCCGGGCTCCCAGGCCCGGCTCGGCGGCGAAGTCCACGACCTCGGGCAGGGCGCCGCCGCCGGCCTCGACGGCGTGCTCCGCGATGGCCCGCGCGATCGCGTGCTCGGACGCCCGCTCGACGGCACCGGCCCGCCGCACCAGGTCCGCCTCGTCGACGTCGGCGGCGCAGGCCACCGCGGCCACCCGCATCCGGCCCTCGGTGAGGGTGCCGGTCTTGTCCAGCACGACCGTGTCGACCGCCCGCACGGTCTCGAGGGCCCGATGCCCCTTCACGAAGATGCCGAGTTCCGCGCCACGCCCCGAAGCCACCATCAACGCGGTCGGTGTGGCCAGCCCGAGCGCGCACGGGCAGGCGATGATCACGACGGCCACGGCGGCGGCGAGAGCCTGCTGGGTCCCCCCTCCCGCGAGCAGCCATCCGGTGAGCGTGCCGGCCGCGATCAGCAGCACCACGGGCACGAACACCGAGGAGATCCGGTCCACCAGCCGCTGGGTGGCGGACTTCTCCGCCTGCGCGCGCTCGACGGCGGCGATCATCCGGCCGAGGCGGGTGTCCGCCCCGACCACGTCGGCGCGCACCACGAGCCGTCCGCCGGTGGCGATCGTGCCGCCGAGGACGGCGTCCCCGGGGGCCGCCTCGACGGGCACCGGCTCACCGGTCATCGCACTGGTGTCGACGGCCGCGACCCCGGACGTGACTGTGCCGTCGACCGCGATCCGCTCCCCGGGCCGCACCACGAACCGGTCCCCGACGCGCAGCAGGCCGGCCGGGACCCGGCGCTCGGTGGCGCCGGCGGCGTCGTCGGCGCCGCCCTCGAGGAGGGTCACCTCGTCCGGGCGCAGCAGCGCGAGCGCGCGCATCACGCCGCCGGCGCGGCGACGGGCCCGAGCCTCGAAGTACCGCCCGGCCAGCACGAACGCCGTCACCCCGGCCGCGACCTCCAGGTACAGCGGGCCGGCGGGGTGCAGCACGGCCTCCCACCCGGCGGCGACCGGGGGCTGCCCGGCCGTCGTGACGAGCCCGACCAGCGACCACGCGGTCGCCGCCAGCACCCCGAGCGAGACGAGGGTGTCCATCGAGGTGGTGCCGTGGCGCAGGTTACGGGCCGCCGCGGCGTGGAAGGGCCAGGCGGCCCAGCCGACGACCGGCAGGGCCAGCAGGGCGACGACGAGCTGCCAGTACGGGAAGCGCAGCGACGGGACCAGCGACATCGCCAGCGAGAGGTCCGCGAGCGGCACGAACAGCACCAGGGCGACGGTCAGCCGCCTGCGCAGGGCCCGCAGGGTGTCGGGGCCCTCGGGTTCGAGGTCCGCCTCCGGCTCGACGACCCGCGCCGAGTACCCGGCCTTCTCCACGGTCTCGACCAGGCGGGCGTCGTCCACCCCTGCCGGCGCGCTGACCAGGGCGCGTTCGGTGGCCAGGTTCACCGCTGCCCGCACGCCCCCGATCTTGCCGAGCTTGCGCTCCACCCGCCCGACGCAGGCCGCGCAGGTCATCCCGCCGATCGCGAGCTCCACGGTCCGGTCGGCGGTTCGCGCGTCCGGGGTCGTGGTCGTCATGGTGTCTCCAGGAACCGGTCGCCGCCACGGAGTTCGAGCGGGCCGGACGGTCGCGACGATAGACACGCCGCCGGGTTGCTTCTACCGCGGGTCGAAGAACTCAGGCCTCGCGCCGCCGACGCGGCCGCGCCTCCAGCGCCGCGGCGAGGTCCTCGCGGGCCCGCGCGACCCGGGACCGGATGGTACCGATCGGGCAGCCGCAGACCTGCGCCGCCTCGGCGTACCCGAGGCCGAGCATCTGGGTGAGCACGAACGCCTCCCGCCGGTCCGGGTCCAGCGCCGCGACCAGCGCACGCAACAGCACCTCGCCCTCGGCGGGCCGCTGCGCGAGCCCGGGCAGGCCGCCCAGGTCCTCCCACTCGGGGACCGCGTCCGTCCGTGGCCTACGGCGCGCCCGGCGCACGTCGTCCGCCGCGACCCGGCGCGCGATGGCGAGCAGCCAGGCACGGGCGGGCGCCTCCCCCGCGAACCGCGGCAGCGCCGTGAACGCCCGCAGGTAGGTCTCCTGCGCGAGGTCCTCGGCCAGCTCGGGGCCGCTGAGGTGGGCGACGAAGCGCTGCACGTCACGCTGGGTGGCGCGGATGAACGAGGCCAGCGCCGCCCGGTCGCCCCGGCCCGCGGCCAACGCCCAGGCGGTGACCCGTTCGTCGTCCTCCCGTGCCGCCACCCGGTCCACGGTAGTCCCGGTGAACCCACCGGGAACCACGAGCCCGGACCGGGCGACCCTTCTCGCATGCGCTGCGACGAGTGCCGCGAGGCGATCTCGGCCCGGCTGGACGGGGAGGATCTGCCGGGCGAGTCCGCGACCGTGGACGACCACCTCGCGGTCTGCGCCGGCTGCCGCGCCTACGCCGACCGGGCCGCGCACGTCACGAGGACGGCCCGGACCCGGCTCGCGGTGGAGACACCCGACCTGTCGGCGGCGCTGCTCGACGCGTGGGACGCCGGCGGCGCGGTCGGCCCCGGCCCCGCACCGGACGGCCCCGCGACCGGGTCCGGTCCGGACGCACGGGAGCCGAGCGGGGCCGGCCCGGGCGGGCGGGGACGGCGTGGGCTGGACGTCGTCCGGGCGGCCCTCGGCGCCCTCGCGCTCGGCCAGCTCGGGCTCGCGGTCTCGGGCATCGTGGCCGCGACGGGGAGCGAGCACCACGGCCTGGAGCTCGCCGGAGCCTCCGTGGCCCACTTCTCGCACGAGAGCGCGGCGTGGAACCTCGCGCTGGGGGTCGCGTTCGCCTGGGTCGCGCTCGGCGGCGCGCGCCCGGCGCCGGCGCTGGTCTCGATGATCGCCGCCTTCGTGGGGGTGCTCACCGCGCTGAGCGTCCCGGACCTGGTGGCGGGCCGGGTCGACCCGGCGCGGCTGCTCGGCCACGTCCTCGTGGTGGCCGGGCTGGTCCTGCTCGTCGCCCACCGCGTCCTCGTCCGGGGCGACGGCGGTGGCTCGAGCGAGCCGGGCCGGACGCCGTCGGACGACCCCTCGGCCGCCGAGGGACCCGGCGACGCGCGCCGGACGGCCGGCCGGGACGCGGGCCGGGACGACCGCCGCGGGCTCGAACCGACCGCGCGACGGACCGCCTGACCTCCCCCGTCGGGCGTTCGCCGATCGGCGTCGGGTCCCGCCCCGGCGGGCACCCGTCGTGATGTCCCGCCCCGCGGACACCGCACCGGATCCCCCCGTGGGCGCCGCTCGCCTCACCGGACCGGGCGGTCGACGGATTCGCGGGAACCGCGGACGGCCGCGCGACGACCTGCCTCCCGATGAGCACCGACGCACCCGCGCCGCGCCACGCCGCGACGCGTTCCCCCGAACCGTCCCGGCTCCCGTGGGTCGCCCTGCTCGCGCGGCTCGTGCTCGGCGGCGTCTGGATCGCGGCGGGCGCCGCCAAGGTCACGGCGCTCGACGAGTCCGTCCGGGCCGTCCGCGCCTACCGGTTGCTGCCCGACCTCGCCGCGCAGATCGTCGGCGCCGGCCTGCCGCTGGTCGAGATCGTGCTGGGGCTCCTCCTGGTGGTGGGCCTGGGTGTGCGGGCGTCCGCGGTCGTGTCCGCCCTGCTGATGGCCGCGTTCGTGGTCGGGATCGCCTCGGCCTGGGCCCGCGGACTGCGCATCGACTGCGGCTGCTTCGGCTCCGGCGGCGAGCTGGCCGCCGGGGAGGACCCCGCCTACGGGTGGGAGCTCGCCCGGGACGGCGCCCTGCTGCTCCTCGCCCTGTTCCTCGCGGCCCGGCCACCCGGCCGGCTCGCCCTCGACGGGTTCCTCGCAACCCGGAAGGAGACGATCTGATGCCCTCCGGATCCGCCACCCGGCGCCGGAAGAACCCCGTGACCGCCCGGCGGGGCCCCTCGCCGTGGGTGATCGTGGCCGTCGTCGTGCTCGTGCTCTTCGCGGGCGGCATCGGCTACGCCGTGTACTCCGCGCAGCGGTCGGCGGGCGAGGTCGCCGTGCCCGCGGGCGGGAGCGAGACCGGGATCACCGTCGGGCAGGCCGCGGCGCCCGCCACGATCGACCTCTACGTCGACTTCCAGTGCCCGGCCTGCAAGCAGTACGAGGAGCAGGTCGGCCCCACCATCGACCGGCTCGTCGACGCGGGCGAGGCCAAGGTCGTCTACCACCCGGTCGCCTTCCTGAACCGCTTCTCCTCCACCGAGTACTCGACGCGCTCCTCCTCCGCAGCCGCCTGCGCCGCCGATGCGGGCGTCTTCCCGCAGTACGCGAAGACCCTCTTCGCGAACCAGCCCCCGGAGAACTCCGCCGGCCTGCCCGACGAGCAGCTCGTCGCGCTCGGGCAGCAGGTCGGCGCGGGCGAGGACTTCGCCCGGTGTGTGCAGGGCGACACCTACGAGGGCTGGACGGCGTCGGTCACCGAGGCCGCGTCCAGGGCCGGCGTGAACGCCACCCCGACGGTGCAGGTCGACGGCGCGGAGATCGAGCGCACCACGGACGCCCTCGTCGCGGCGGTCCAGGCCGCGCAGCGCTGAACCGGCCCGCCACCGACCCGCACCCCGTCCGCGGGAACCGTTCCCTCCTCCCGGGCGACCTCTTCTCCGGGAAGCAGGAGGAGGGGATGTGTTCTCGTCGCCGACGACGTCCTGGACGTTCACGCTCGTGTTCGCGCTGACCGGTGCGTACTCGGCGGTCCGGTTCACGCTGCTGACCTCGGGCGCCGAGCGCGACGGCGATCGGGTCGCGGAGTTCGCGCACCTGCTGATGAGCCTGGCGATGATCGGGATGGCGTGGGCGTGGACCGGCCGGCCCGGCGGCCCGGGCGCAACCGTGCAGATCGTGGTGTTCGGCCTGCTCGCGCTCTGGTTCCTCACCCGGGCGGCGAGGAGGGCGACGGGACACGGGCGCGTCTCCGATGCCTATCACCTGGTGACGGCGGCGGCGATGGTGTGGATGGTCGCGGCGATGCCGCAGATCATGGGGATGACGACCGCGGTCGGCCCGGCCGGACACGCCGGCCATGGGTCCGCTGCGCCGAACACGGGCGGCGCCGACGGGCCGATGTCCGGCGCAACGCCGCTCTGGGTCACGATCGTGACCTGGACGTTCGTGGTCCTGCTCGGCGCCGCCGCGGTGCTGTGGGCGACCCGCGCCGTACGCGCTGGGTCACCCGGCAGGGCGACACAACGCTCTGGCGTCGCCGTCGTCCCCTCCGAGCCGACGGCGCGCTCCGAGTCGTGCGTACCCCTCGCGCCCCCGTCCTCGGTCCCCGAGGGGAGCGGCCCCGTCCCTGCGGAGCAGGCGGTGGCGGGCCCGCCCCTCCGCACCGGCTCCACCCGGCTCACCAGCCCGCGCGTCGACGCCGGGTGCCACCTCCTGATGAGCCTCGGCATGGCCGGGATGCTCCTCGCCATGCTGTGAGGGCGGGGCCGCCCGCCCCGTCAGGCGGTGCCGACCAGCTCGTCGAGCACGCCGGCGCGGGCGTCGTCGACGATCACGCGCAGCTGGGCGACGCTCATCCGGATCTGCTGGCCGAAGTCGTCCGTGATCACGATCCGCTTCTCCTCCGGAGCGGCGGGGTCGACGTACAGCTCGGGGCACCCGCAGTTGCACTGCCCGCAGAAGGTGGTGACGTGCTGCAGGCCGCTGGTGTCGTGCGTCATCGACGAGTTCCTCTCGGGGTGACCGGATGGTGACGGGCCGTACATCCCGACCGTAGGCAGCCGGGCGGCGAGCCGGAGCCGCCGTCCGGGCGACCCGCCACACCGGTCGACCGTCGCCGCAGGTCGGGTTCCAGCAATCACCCGAACCGGTGAGGCGGTCGGCAAGCCCGGGTGCCGGGCGGTCACGCCCTCCGCGACGACGTCCGCGCCTGCAGCGTCCGCAACGCCTGTCCGCAGGCACGGGCGCTGCTCGCGTGCAGCCGGCAGTGCACGTGGTGGTCGCCGTGCTTCCCGCACGCCACCGCGCCGGCCTCGCACGCGACGGCGGCGGCCTCGACGGTCGCACCGATCACCGTGGGGTGACCCGCCCCGCGGGACAGGACCCGGGCCGCGGCGGTGCAGACGTCCGCGCAGTCCAGCGCCAGCCGGACCTCGTCAGCCATCCCACCCGTCCGGACCATCGCGCCCGCGCAGGCCGAGCTCACCTGCGCGCAGTCGACGAGAGCCTCGATCGCGCCCACGAGTTCCGGGGTCGCGGCCGTGCCGGTCTCCTTGACCATCGCCGCGATGTCGGTCATGGCTGCTCCTCTCCCCGTGTCCGCCCATCGTGGTACGGACGCGCCGGGACCGCACTCCCCCGCAGGCGCAGGCCGTGGCCCACCAGGAGGACCGAGCCGGCCGGGTCGCCGGCGCCGATGCCCAGGTGGAAGGGGTGGGTGACTCCGCGCTCGCCCGCGCGGCCGAGGAACAGCGTCGTCGTCGAGTACCCGAGCGCGGTGAGCACGCCCAGGGAGACGAGGGTCCCCATGGTCGCGCGGGTGCGGCGCAGGTGCGCGAGAGCCGCGCGGTGGAACGGCAGCGCACCCCAGGTCGCGACGGGCACGGTGACCGCTCAGCGCGGTCCGGCCAGCCCGGCCGCGGTGTCGTCGAGGGAGACCGCGGCGCGGCCCGCCTCGAGCCGG
This sequence comes from Pseudonocardia oceanicola, assembly GCF_047200735.1. Taxonomy (NCBI): domain Bacteria; kingdom Bacillati; phylum Actinomycetota; class Actinomycetes; order Pseudonocardiales; family Pseudonocardiaceae; genus Pseudonocardia; species Pseudonocardia oceanicola. The sequence goes on along the minus strand of NZ_JBJZON010000020.1, from coordinate 51,155 downwards.
GCGACCGGCACCCGGAAGGGGCTGCACGAGACGTAGTCGAGCCCGACGTCGTGGAAGAAGTGCACCGAGTCGGGATCGCCCCCGTGCTCGCCGCACACCCCCATCTTCAGCCCGGGCCGGGCCCGCCTGCCCTCCTCGACCGCCAGCCGGACGAGCCGGCCGACGCCGATCTCGTCGAGGGTCTCGAACGGCGACACGGTGAACACGCCCTTGTCCAGGTACAGGGCGAAGAACGCGGCTTCGACGTCGTCGCGCGAGAACCCCCACGCCGTCTGGGTCAGGTCGTTGGTGCCGAACGAGAAGAAGTCGGCGGCCTCGGCGATCCGGCCGGCGGTGAGCGCGGCCCGCGGCAGCTCGATCATCGTCCCGACCGGGATGTCGAGTGCGACGCCCTCGCGCTCGGCGATCTCGGCGAGGATCCCGTCGGTCTCGTCCCGGATCAGGTGCAGCTCCATCACCGATCCGACGAGCGGCACCATGATCTCCACCTGGGGGCGGTCGCCGGCCGCGATCCGCTCCGCGGCGGCCTCGGCGGCGGCCCGGACCTGCATCGCGAACAGCCCGGGCACCACGAGTCCGAGCCGCACGCCGCGCAGCCCCAGCATCGGGTTCGACTCGTGCAGGCGCTCCACCGCGGCGAGCAGCGCCTCGTCCGCGGCGGGGTCCTCGCCGCGTTCGCGGGCCAGGGCCACGCGGACCGCCAGCTCGGTGCGGTCGGGCAGGAACTCGTGCAGCGGCGGGTCCAGCAGCCGCACCGTCACCGGCAGGCCGTCCATCGCCGCGAACAGGTCGGCGAAGTCGCCGCGCTGCAACGGCCGCAACGCGTCGAGCGCGGCGGCGCGGGCCTCGGCCGAGTCGGCGAGGACGAGCCGCTCGATCAACGTCCGTCGCTCCCCGAGGAACATGTGCTCGGTGCGGCACAGGCCGATGCCCTCCGCCCCGAGCCGGCGGGCCCGGGCGGCGTCCTCCCCCGTGTCGGCGTTGGCGCGCACGCGCAGCCGCCGGGTGGCGTCGGCGTGGGACAGGATGCGGTGCACCGCGACCACCAGCTCCGTGGTCTCCTCGTCCGCGCTGTCCAGCACCGCGTCGAGGCCCTCCTCGAGGTAGCGGGCCACGGGCGACGGGATCACGGGGACGTCGCCGAGGAAGACCTCGCCGGTGGAGCCGTCGATCGCGACCATGTCGCCCTCGCGCACCACGACCTCGCCGACCCGGGCTGTGCGGGACGCCGCGTCGACGTCGATCGCCTCGGCCCCGCAGACACAGGTGCGCCCCATCCCCCGTGCGACGACGGCGGCGTGCGAGGTCTTGCCGCCGCGGCTGGTCAGCACCCCGGCCGCGGCGATCATGCCCTCGAGGTCGTCGGGGTTGGTCTCCCGGCGGAGCAGGATCACGTGCTCACCCGCCGCGTGCCGGGCGACGGCGGCGGCCGAGTCGAACACCGCCGCACCGACCGCGGCTCCCGGCGACGCCGCCAGGCCCCGCGCGAGCAGCGTCCGGTCGGCGGAGGGGTCGAACTGCGGGAACATCAACCGCGCGAGCTGCTCGCCGGTGACCCGCTGCAACGCCTCGTCCAGGGTGATCAGCTGCTCGTCGACGAGCTGGGCGGCGATCCGGAACGCTGCGGCCGCGGTTCGCTTGCCGACCCGGGTCTGCAGCATCCACAGCGTGCCGCGCTCGATGGTGAACTCGATGTCGCAGAGGTCGCGGTAGTGGGTCTCCAGCCGGCGCATCACGCCGTGGAGCTGGTCCGCCGACGCCCGGTCCCGCTCGGCGAGGTCGGCGAGCGTGAGCGTGTTGCGGATGCCGGCCACGACGTCCTCGCCCTGCGCGTTGGGCAGGTAGTCCCCGTAGACGCCCTGCTTGCCGGTGGCGGGATCGCGGGTGAAGCACACCCCGGTGCCGGAGTCCGGGCCGAGGTTGCCGAACACCATGGTGCACACGTTCACCGCGGTGCCGAGGTCGTGCGGGATCCGCTCCCGGCGGCGGTAGAGCCGGGCCCGCTCGGTGTTCCAGGAGTCGAACACGGCCTTGATCGCCAGGTCGAGCTGCTCGCGTGGGTGCTGCGGGAAGGGCCGGCCGGTCTCCTGCTGCACCACCTTCTTGTAGGCCTCGACCAGCTCCTCGAGATCGCCCGCGGTGAGGTCGACGTCCTGGCTCACCCCGCGCTCGCCCTTCATCGCGTCCATCGCGTCGGCGAACAGCTCGCCGTCGATGTCGAGCACGGTCCTGCCGAACATCGCGATCAGGCGCCGGTAGGAGTCCCAGGCGAACCGCTCGTCCCCCGCCACCGCGGCCAGCCCGCGTACCGAGGCGTCGTTGAGCCCGATGTTGAGGACGGTCTCCATCATCCCGGGCATCGAGAACTTGGCCCCCGACCGGACCGAGACGAGCAGCGGGTCCTCGGGGTCGCCGAGCTGGCGGCCGATCCGGTCCTCCAGCGCCCGCAGTGCCCGGGTCACCTGCACCCGCAGCTCGGCCGGCACCGTGCCGTCGGTCAGGTAGCGCCGGCACGCCTCGGTGGTCACCGTGAAGCCCGGCGGCACCGGCAGCCCCAGCCGGGTCATCTCCGCGAGGTTGGCGCCCTTGCCGCCCAGCAGATCCTTCTGGTCCTTGCCGCCCTCGGTGAACTCGTAGACGTACTTCTGCATCGGCCACCTCACACGTCGTCGGACAGGAAGGTCCTCACCCCGCAGTCGAGCCGGGAATCCGATGCTGCCGCGCCGCGGGGCCGGGGACCAGACCCGGACGCCGGATCGCCGCGGCGGCGACGCGCGAGCGGGCCCGCCTCGCTCCGCGCGGGAGGAGGCGGGCCACGCGCGGCGGTGACCCCTCGACGGGCACCGCGCCGCTCCTGCCTCGACGACGCCGCCCGGCGGCTGGGCCTGGGCGCCACGGGACCTCGTGCTCGTGCCCGCGATGCGCCGGATCGGGCACTGGTGGGAGATCGGGAGCTGCGACGTCGGCCACGAGCACCTGGCCATCGAGGCCGCGCGCACCTGGCTCTCGCGGATCGTGGCGTTCGCACCCGAGCCGCGCCCGGATGGGTGCGTCCTGCTGGCCTGGTTCCCGGCCGCTACCTGGGCGAGAGCCACCGCGAGGCGGTCCGGCTGCTCGAGGAGACCCTGGCAGGACACGCGCTCGACGAGCCGGGGTGATCCGATCTCGACCACCGTCCCGCCCCGTCGTCCACCGGCGTTCATCTTCCGGTCGCCCACATGGGTGAGGCTGGGGCTCATGGACGACGAACACGCCTTGGAGGTGCCGGGGACCCTCGCACTCCCGGCCGCGCGGTACGAGGTGGACGACTCCGACGACGACGATCCGGTGCTGCTCGAGGCCGGCGGCGTCCCCGTCGACACCTGGCGTGAGGGTTACCCGTACGCCGAGCGGCTCTCCCGCGACGAGTACGAGCAGGTCAAGCGTCTGCTGCAGATCGAGCTGCTGAAGCTGCAGAACTGGGTCAAGGAGACGGGCGCGCGGATCGTGGTGCTGTTCGAGGGCCGCGACGCCGCGGGCAAGGGCGGCACGATCAAGCGGTTCATGGAGCACCTCAACCCGCGGGGCGCCCGGGTGGTGGCGCTGGAGAAGCCGACCGAGCGCGAGGCCGGCCAGTGGTACTTCCAGCGGTACGTCGCGCACCTGCCCGGGGCCGGCGAGATCGTGCTGTTCGACCGCAGCTGGTACAACCGCGCCGGCGTCGAGCGGGTCATGGGTTTCACCGAGCCGCGCGACTACATGGAGTTCCTTCGCGCCGCCCCGGAGCTCGAGCGGATGCTGGTCCGGTCCGGGGTCCACCTGGTCAAGCTGTGGTTCTCGGTGTCGCAGAACGAGCAGCGCACCCGCTTCCTCATCCGCCAGGTCGACCCGGTGCGGCAGTGGAAGCTCTCCCCGATGGACCTCGCCTCGCTGGACCGCTGGGAGGACTACACCGAGGCCAAGGAGGCCATGTTCTTCTACACCGACACCGCGGACGCACCGTGGACGGTGATCAAGAGCAACGACAAGAAGCGCGCCCGGCTGGAGGCGATCCGGCACGTGCTGGGGCTGTTCGACTACCCGGGCAAGGACCCGGGCGTCGCGACCCCGCCGGACCCGCTCATCGTCGGGCCCGCCGCGTCGGTCTTCGAGGCGGGCGAGGGTTGCGCGGTGTTCCCGCCGCTGGCCGGCCATCCGCCGCGCTGACGCCGGGGCGTCCGGCGGGCCGACCTCGCGCGCAGCCTCAGGACCGCTCGGTCCCGCAGCTCGTCGACCCCCTTGATCGCCGTCTGGACGAACGGGATCACCTCGCGGATGACGTCGGCCACCCCTGCGACGGCATCGCGCCGCCCGGTCGACGAGACCCCTGTCCTCGGCACGATTGCCACGGTGCCCACCCCTTCGCCACAGCCACTCGAACGACGGTGGAGCCGTAGTCAACCCCGGACGGAGCAGCGGCGCCACGGCTGAGCGCCCTCCAGGCCACCTGTTCATTCAGGGGCCAGGTCGGCGCCACCTCGACCGGCCGAGCGGTACCTACCCTCCGTAACGGCGCTCGTCCGGCACACCCGCCCCCGGCTCGCGACCACCCGGAACGGATGACGAGGCCGGGGGCACCGGCCGTCGACACTTCCGTCGGATGCCCGACGAGCCGCCCGGGCCCGCGGCCGATCCCGTTGGAGGCGACGATGTCCGACGTCGAGGTGACCTACAAGGAGCCCGTGACCCGGGCGCAGACCGCCCGCACCCTGTCCGCACTGGCCGAGGCGCTCGCCGGGACCGGGAAGGTCGAGCTCACGCTGGGCACCACGAGCATGGCCGTGCGCGTGCCCGGTGAGGTGCAGTGCAAGGTCGAGGTGGAGATCGACGAGGACGAGGTGGAGTTCGAGGTGGAGCTGCGCTGGTCGACCGCGATGCGCCGGCACCCCGACCTCGCCGAGGCCGCCGCGGAGGCGAACGGGGACGGCGGGCGGACCGAGCCCGCAGCGGACGCGCCCGACTCGCCCGACTCCGCCGACTCCACCGACTCCACCGACTCCACCGACTCCACGGAGTCCCCCGGCCCCGAGGCGACCGGGCACGACGGCGCGGAGAAGACCTCTGCACCCGCCAGGCGCCCGGCCCACCGCCGGAAGGCCGGGGCGCGCTGAACCGGGTGGCCGCCCCCGTCCCGCCGGTCACCCGACGCCGTTGCGCCGCTCGTCTCGGCCCGGGGCCGGCGCTGAGCGACCGGGTGGGTCAGGTCGCGACGCCGTGGTGGGCGAGCCGTGCGTGGTGGGCGTGGCCCTCGGGCCCGTGCGGGCTCACGTGCACGGTGGCGTCGACCAGTCTCGGCACCTCGTGCAGCAGGCGGTGCTCGGCCTCGGCGGCGATCGCGTGCGCGTCGACCACCGACAGGTCGCTGTCCACCTCGAGGCCGGCCTCGGCGCGGACGCGGTGCCCGACCCAGCGCAGCCGCAGCTGTTCGATCCCGCGCACGCCGGGCACCGCACGCAGCGCCGCGTCCGCCCGGTCGACGAGCTCCGGGTCCACCGCGTCCATCAGCCGCCGGTAGATGTCCCGCGCGGCGCCCCGCAGGACGACGAGGATCGCCACCGTGATCAGGATGCCGACGATCGGGTCGGCCGCCGGGAACCCGGCCAGCACCCCGAGGGCGCCCAGGACCACCGCGAGCGAGGTGAACCCGTCGATCCGGGCGTGCAGCCCGTCGGCCACCAGGGCGGCCGAGCCGATGCGCCGGCCCACCCGGATCCGGTAGACCGCGACGAGCTCGTTGCCCACGAACCCGATCAGGCCGGCCGCGGCGAGCACGCCGGGGTCGGCGATCGGCTGCGGGTCGACGAGGCGGCGGACGGACTCGTACCCGGCGACCACGGCCGACAGCGCGATCATCGCCACGATGAACACCCCGGCCAGGTCCTCGGCGCGGCCGTAGCCGTAGGTGTAGCGCCGCGTGGGCCGGCGCCGCCCCAGCACGAACGCGATCCACAGCGGGACGGCGGTCAGCGCGTCGGAGAAGTTGTGGATCGTGTCGGCCAGCAGCGCCACCGACCCCGTCAGCACCACCACGACGGCCTGCGCCAGCGCCGTCACCAGCAGCGCCACCAGGCTGATCTTCAGGGCGCGGATGCCGTCGGTGCTCGCCTCCAGCGCGGAGTCGACGGAGTCCGCCGCGTCGTGGCTGTGCGGAGTGAACACCGCGCGGAGGAGCTGGAGCAGCCCGCCAGGGCCGCGGCCCCCGTGCCCGTGCCCGTGCCCGTGCCCGTGCCCGTGTCCGGTGTCGTGGCCGTGCCCGGTGTCGTGGCCGTGGCCGTGGCCGTGGCCGTGCTGTCGAGCGGCGCCCCGCACCTCCGTCATGCTGGCAGGATGCCCAGCTCAGAGGCATTATGCAACCATGCGCGCGCACAAGGACATCGCAGCTGCCAGTGCCGGGCGGGAACCACTGGATGCCGACGTGGTGGCCCTTGCCGCCGACGTCCTGCGGCAGCTGGGCGACCCGACCCGCTTCCACCTGCTCGGCCTGCTCGCCGAGGGCCCGCAGGACGTGACCACGCTCACCGCACGAGTGGCCGCGTCGCGGTCCTCGGTGTCGCAGCACCTCGGCCGGTTGCGTCTGGCGGGGCTGGTCGGCGCCCGCCGCGAGGGGCGGCGGATGGTGTACCGGCTCACCAGTGCCCACGTGCGGAGGCTGGTCGCGGAGACCTACGCGTTCGCCGAGCACGTCGGCCACCGGATCCCCCACCACGACTCGGAGTGACGGAGGTCGCTGATGGCGACACCGGCGACCAGGTCGACGTGCGGGTCCCTCGGACCGGCCGGCTCCCCCGAACTCAGGGGTGTGCGACCACCGCCGCCGGTGCGCGCTCGGGGATCGCGGCGGCCGGCTCGCCCAGGTCCTGGGCGGGGTTGCCGCCCCAGTGCGCTCCGGCCGGGACCTCCTCGCCCTTCATGACGAACGAGTCGGGCTCGATCTCCACGGCATCCCCGACCGACACGCCGTAGTGGACGAGGGCGCCGACGCCGAGGGTGACCCCGGCGCCCAGCGCGGAGCAGTCGGACTTGAAGGCGCCGTCCTCCTGCGAGTGGCACTGGATGATGCTGCCGATGTTGAGCGAGCAGTCGTCGCCGACCGTGGTCATGGTGCGCTCGGTGATCGACGCGCCGTCGTCGAACACGCGCCGGCCGATGCGCAGGCCGAGCATCCGGGCGACGATGTTGTGGAACGGCGTGCCGGCCAGCAGCCGCTCCACGGGCGGCATCGTGAGCTTCCAGTACCGCTCGTGGTGCCAGAAGCGGACGTCGTAGATCGAGCAGGACTTGGGGCGCATCCGACGGAAGCCGTTCACGGCCCGCTCGCACAGGGCGAACCAGAGCAGCGAGAAGAGCACGCTCGCGGCGACCTCGGCGGCGAAGGCGAGCGCTCCGAGATCGGTGTAGTGGTCCACGGCCAGCATCGCGAGCAGCAGCAGCCCGAACACGTGGACCCACCGCACCAGCAGGGCGAGGGCGATCGTGACCGCGTTGTGCGCGTTCTTCCGGCGCAGCTGTCGGCGTCGTTCGTCCCGGGTGATCTCGAATCCCCGGTCCCGCTGGACCGTCCGCGGGATCTCGAACGCCGGGGACCCGAGCAGGCCGACGCCCTCGCGGACCGGCCCGTCGATCGGCACCGCGACCTTGGTGGCGAGCAGGCAGTCGTCGCCGGTGCGGCCGCCGACGGGGTAGGCGACGTGGTTGCCGAGGAAGTTCCGGGCACCGATGGCGACCCGCGACGTCCGGAACGAGCTGTTGGAGAAGTCGGCATTGTTCACCGACAGCCCGTCGGCGATGACGGTGCCGGTCCCCACCGAGGCGAGGAACGGCGTCTCGTGCGCCACCATCGAGCCGAAGTTCGAGCCGGTCTGCTCCACCTTCCCCAGGTCGTAGCCGAGCAGGAGGAGGTAGCCGACGATGTAGGAGCTGTCGCCGAAGAGGGTGACGAACAGCTTCACGTTCGTCAGCCGGGCGACGGTGCGGTGCAGCGAGTACCGGATCCCGTGCACCGGGTACACGCGGTCCGGCCGCACGACCGGCGCGAGCAGCCGCGGCAGGGTGAACACGACCGCCAGCCCGACGAGCAGGCCGCCGAACACGATCGCGACCGAGCCGGCCAGGGCGTCGAGGTAGAACTCCGGCGTGGTGTACCCGGTGGCGCCGGGGTCGAGCAGCGCCCGCAGCCTCGGCACCTCGGTGAGCAGGAGGAACAGCCCGCCGAAGCCGAGCGGTAGGTAGATCCCGAACAGCTTGGCCAGCTGGCTCGTCACGTAGGTGACCTTGCGCAGACGCCGCACCCGGACGGGCGGCACCGCACGGAAGTCGGTGTGTGTCGGGACCGGGGGCGAGCCGTGCCACCGCTCCCCCGCCGGCACGGCCTGTCCCCGGTGCAGGGAGGAGGCGTGGCCCAGCTGGGCGCCGTCGCCCATCGCCGTGCCGATGTCCAGCACGCACTTCTCCCCGACGACGACGTCGTGGCCGAGCGTGACCGGCCCCTGCTGGATCCGCCCGGCGTGGGCGCGATAGCCGAGCAGGTAGGTGTCCTTCCGGACGACCGTCCCGGAGCCGATACGCAGGAGGTCCGTGCAGACGGGGACGAAGCGGGTGAGGATCACGACGTCCTGGCCGATCTTCGCCCCGAGCAGCCGCAGGTAGAGCGTGTACAGCGGCGACCCCACCATGAGCAGCGCCAGCGGGTTCCCCCGCACCAGGGTCTTGACCAGCCAGAACCGGAAGTAGCGCAGACCCCAGATCGGGATCTCCGTCTCCTTCCAGCGCCCGATCAGCACCCACTTCGCCGCGACCGGCAGCAGGGTCAGGGCCAGGAACGCCAGGGCGCCCGCCAGCACCGAGCGGAGGTAGATCTCGACCGGTCCCACGCTCGAGGAGATCCAGACGTAGGCGCGGTCCAGCACGACCCCGGCACCCGTCACGTAGAGCAGGAAGACCAGCAGCTGCAGGACCCCGGTGAGCACGTACCCCGCGGTGCTGTGCCGCACCGGGACGACGGCCGGCGGGGCCACCGGAACGGGCGGCGCCCCGTCCGCCGGACCGGCGGCAGCGGCCGCCAGCCCGTCGAGCGTCGGGGTGGCGTACACGTCGCGGATCGAGATCGACGGCAGGTCGTCGCGCTTGCGCAGCCGCGCGCAGAACCGGGTCATCACCATCGAGTCGGCACCGAGGTCGTCGAACACGTCGCGGTCGGTCGGCACCTGCTCGACGCCCAGCACCTCGGCCAGCACGCCCGCGAGCCCCTGCACGACGGCGTCGTGGGGCGGCGACGTCGCGGGTGTCTGCGGCACGGGTGCCACCGTCGCGGCCAGCCCGGCGAGCGTCGGGTGCGCGTAGACCTCCTTGATGGAGATCGACGGCAGGTCGTCGCGCTTGCGCAGCCGCGCGCAGAACCGGGTCATCACCATCGAGTCGGCGCCGATGTGGTCGAACACGTTGCGGTCGGTCGGGACGTGCTCCACCGCGAGGACCTCTGCGAGCACGTCGGCCAGGGCCGCGGCCAGGCCCACGTCCGGCGGGGTCGGCGGGGTCGGCGCCGGGCGCGCGACCGGAGCGGTCGGTGTCGGGAGGCCCGCGCGGTCGACGTGCCCGTCGGAGCCGATCGGGAGGGAGTCGACCCGCATCAGGACCGCCGGGACGTGGACCCCGGTCAGGCGCTCGCGCAGCCGGGAGGAGATGGTCTGCTCGTCGACCGGGGGCGCGTCCGCGCGGCAGGTGTAGTAGCCGACCAGCCCGGGGCCCTCCGGGGCGAGGTCCCGCACCCCGGCGGCCGCGGAGGCCACCCCGGGCGCGGTCAGCATCGCGGACTCGACCGCGCCGAGGTCGACCCGTTCGCCGCGGAGGTCCACCTGCAGCGCGATCCGGCCCCGGTACTCGATCCGCCCGGTGTCGTCGACCCGCCCGAGGTCGCCGGTCCGGTGGATCCGTCCGGACGGGTTGCCGGGGATGCCGAGGAAGTCCTCGACCTCCGCCGTGCCTGCCGACCCGAACCCGCAGGCGAGCCCGAGTCCGGCGAGCCCGACCTCCCCGGTCTCGCCGGGCCGCAGCGCGATCGGGTGGTCGGGGTCGAGCACGACGCCCGCGTAGGTCGGCAGCGGTAGGCCGATCGACGCCGGGGTGTCCGGGTCGGCCTCGGCCCACCCGGCCGGCACCACCGCGCCCTCGGGCACGTAGGCGGTGACGACGCGGCGGCCGGGCCGGTACCACCGCGCGACCAGGGGCTGCGGGCACGGTTCCCCCGCGACGACCAGCAACCGCAGCGCGGGCAGGTCCGGCTCGACGGTCGAGAGCAGGGTCGGTGTGGTGCACCACGCGGTCACCCGGCGATCGGCGATCTCGGTGTGCAGCGCGCGCCCGGCCAGGGTGGGATCACCGGGCACGAGGGTCGCACCCGCGACCCACGCCATCCACGTCTGCGCGATCCCGGCGCCGGTGAAGAGCGGTCGCCCCTGGTACACGCGGTGACCGCTGATCCCGAACGTCTCCGAGGCGATCCGCACCGCGTTGCAGAGGCCACGGTGGTCGATCGCCACCGCCTCCCGCACCTGCGAGGCGCCCGGCGCGTACAGCACGAAGGCGGGCCGGTCGGCGGGCTCACCCCGCTCGGCCGGCTGCAGCCGCCCGGGGCTCAGCTCCGCGATCAGCCGCGCGGCCGCGTCGAGCGCGACGACCTCGGCCGTGCTCCGCCGTAGGGCGTCCTGCAGGTGCCCGCGACCGAGCACGGTCCGCGCCCCCGAGTCGGCGACGACGAAGGCCAGCCGGTCCGCCGGGGCACCGGGATCGAGCGGCACGCAGGTCCCGCCGATCGTGAACACCGCGAGCTGGGCGACGCAGGCGTCGACGGGATCGTCGAACAGCAGGCCGACCCGGTCGCCGGCACCGGTCCCGCACAACCGCAGGTAGCGGGCGAGCCGGTTGGCCCGGGCGTCGAGCTCGTCGTAGGTCAGCGCGGTGCCGGGGGCGTCGACGGCGAGCTGGGTCGCGCGCCCGTACTCCCGGATCCAGTCGCACCGCTCCTCGAACACGGCGTCGAGCCGCTCGTGGCGGCGCACCCGCCAGCCCTGCGCCTCGTGCCGGTCGACGACCACGAGGTCCGACAGCCGGACGTCCGGGCGGCGGACGGCACCCGGGAGCACGGGACCGCGGTCCCGTGGCGTGACGATCGACATGAGGCCCCCACCCCGGCACGACAGCTGCTGCGCCACCCGACGGAGATCGTCGCGGCGACGGTTCGTGTCAGCCCGTCCGAGGGTGTCCCCGGCGGACCCCTGCGAACAATGGGACCAAGTACCCGGCGGCGAGATTTTGCCGTCGCCTCACCTGGGGCTTCCGTGACGAAGAAGACATACCGAAGTATCGGCGGAATCCCGGTCCTGTCGCCGCTCCGCGCATCGGACGACGGCCGCTACCCGAGCGTGGCGCCGAACAGCACCCCCAGGCCGTAGGTGACCAGGGCGGCGCCCCCGCCGATCGCCAGCTGGCGCAGCGCGCGGCGCAGGGGCGGACCCCCGGACAGCACGCCGACGACGGCCCCGGTGAGCATCAGCGCGATACCGACGAGCACCCCCGAGACCGCGACGCCGAGACCGCCCGCGAGGCCGACGAGGAACGGCAGGATCGGGATCGCGGCCCCGGAGGCGAAGAACAGGAAGCTCGACAGGGCGGCGCCGAGGCTGCTGCCCACCACGTCGTGCCCCTCCGGGACGGGGTTCGTCGCGGCCACCGCGACCGCGGGGTCGTTGCTGCGCAACACCTCCTCGGCCCGCCGCCGGGCGTCGTCGGCGCTCAGCCCGCGGGCCCGGTAGACGAGGGCGAGCTCGTTGGCGTCGACGTCGAGCTGCGGCAGGACCCGGGCGGCGTCGCTGATGTCCGGGGCCGAGGCCGCGAGCAACTCGCGTTGCGAGCGCACCGACACGTACTCCCCCGCCCCCATCGACAGCGCCCCGGCGAGCAGCCCGGCGAGGCCGGTGAGCAGGACCGTCGTACGGCTCGCCCCGCCGCCGATCACGCCGAGGACGAGCGAGAGGTTGCTGACCAGGCCGTCGTTCGCCCCGAAGACGGCGGCGCGGAAGGTGCCGGACACCCGGGCCCGGCCGCGGATCGCCAGACCGCGGACGACCTCCTCGTGGATCCGTTCGTCGGCCGCCATCGCGGGGGTGGCGTCGACGTCCCAGCGGTAGGTCGAGCGGGTCTCCGCCCGCTGCGCGAGGGCCAGCACGAACACCGAGCCGAACCGCCGCCCGAGCAGCGCGAGCAGCCGCATCCGCAACGAGCCGCGCCGGGCCGAGGCCGCGTCGTCGCCGAGCAGGCCCGCCCAGTGGGCGATGTGCCGCTCCTCCGCGTCGGCGAGCCCGAGCAGGATCTCCCGCTCGTCACCGCTGCGGCGGGCGGCCAGGTCGCGGTAGACCTTGGCTTCCTCGCGCTCGTCGGCCAGCATGCGGCGCCACCGGCGGCGGCTGGCGCGAGCCGTGCGTGCGGACGGGCCGCTCCCCGTCGGGCTGTCGGACATGGGCGACAGTCTGCGCGCGGCCGGTGGCCCGCGCGTCACCCCCGTCCGGCCGACCTCCCCGGGGTCGGGTGGCCGTCGGGATCCTCGGCGTGGCGGTCGGGGCGATCCTGTGGCTCCGGCGCTCGATCAGGCGATCGGGACGCGGTCGGGGTGGATCGGCCGCGGCAGCAGGTCGCGCCCGGTGAGGTAGGCGTCCACCGCGGCGGCCGCGGCGCGGCCCTCGGCGATCGCCCACACGATCAGCGACTGGCCGCGGCCCATGTCCCCGGCGACGAAGACGCCCTCCTGGGTGGTCATGAAGTCCTCGTCGCGCAGGACGGTGCCGCGCCCGTCGAGCCGGACGTCCAGCTGGGTGAGGAGGTCGCCCCGCTCGGCGCCGGTGAACCCGAGCGCGATCAGCGCGAGCTGGGCGGGGACCTCCCTGGTCGCCCCGGCGGGGTGGAAGCGCCTGGTCTCGTCGCGGAAACCCTCCGCGAGCGTGACCGCCCGCAGTCCGCCGTCGGCGTCCCCGTGGAACTCGACGGTGTCGACCGAGAACAGCCGCACCCCGCCCTCCTCGTGCGCGGGCGACGTGCGCAGCACCGCCGGATAGGTCGGCCACGGCATCTCGGGGGTGCGCCGCTCCGGCGGGCGGGGCCGGATGTCGACGTGCGCCACCGACCGGGCGGCCTGGCGGTGCACGGTGCCCAGGCAGTCCGTGCCGGTGTCGCCCCCGCCGATGATGACGACGTCCTTGCCCTCGGCACTGATCGGCGACTCGGCGAGGTCGCCCTCCTGCACCCGGTCCGCCCAGGTCAGGTAGTCCATCGCGAGATGCACCCCGGCCAGGTCGCGCCCCGGCACCGGCAGCTCGCGGGCGGCCGTCGCGCCACAGGCCAGGACGACGGCATCGGACTCGTCCCGCAGTCGCTCGAGGCTGACGTCGACGCCGACCTCCACCCCGGCCCGGAACGCCGTGCCCTCAGCGAGCATCTGCGCCAACCGCCGGTCCAGCCGGCGCTTCTCCAACTTGAACGCGGGGATGCCGTAGCGGAGCAGGCCGCCGATCCGGTCCGCCCGTTCGCAGACCACGACGTCGTGGCCCGCGCGGGTGAGCTGCTGGGCGGCGGCCAGGCCGGCCGGGCCCGACCCGATCACCGCGACCGACCGGCCCGTCCGGCGCGGCGGGGGGAGCGGCCGCACCCATCCCTGTGCCCAGGCGTGGTCGACGATCTGCAGCTCCACCTGCTTGATCGACACCGGGTCGGCGTTGATGGCCAGCACGCACGACTCCTCGCACGGGGCCGGGCAGAGCACGCCGGTGAACTCGGGGAAGTTGTTCGTGGCGTGCAGCCGCTCGCTCGCCGCGCGCCAGCGCTCGCGGCGGACCAGGTCGTTCCACTCGGGGATGAGGTTGCCCAGCGGGCACTCCGCGTGACAGAACGGGACCCCGCAGTCCATGCAGCGGCCGGCCTGCGCGCGCAGCGCCGGCTCCGGGAGCGGCTCGTACACCTCACGCCAGTCCCGCAGTCGCACGTCGACGGGCCGCCGCGGGGTGGGTCTGCGAGCGGTGCGAAGAAATCCCCAGGGGTCACCCACGGCGGCCTCCCGACTGTGTGGTCCACGTAAGGTGCACCCCCGGACGGCCCGTGACAACGCCCTACTTCGCGCGCCCCGCTCGGCCGTCGTTACGCGTCGCCGTCAGCCCTACCATGACCTGAGTCACAGTACGCGTACCGGAGGTGAGCCGATGACGTCTGCACCCGCGAGCGCTCCCGAGGACCCCGCCGTCGAGGAGGCCGGCCACGTCGACGTTCTCATCGTCGGCGCCGGCGTCTCCGGCATCGGCGCTGCCCATCACCTGCAGGAGAGGTTCCCCGAACGGACCTTCCTCCTCCTCGACGCCCAGCCGGACCGCGGCGGGACCTGGTGGACCCACCGGTACCCGGGCGTGCGTTCGGACAGCGACCTGTTCACGTACGGCTACCGGTTCAAGCCGTGGCGCGGCCCGTCGATCGCCGCCGGGGAGGAGATCCTCGCGTACCTCGACGAGGTTCTCGACGAGGACGACCTGCGCCGGCACATCCGCTACCGGCACCGGGTCGTCGCGGCCGTCTGGTCCTCCGCGGAGCGCCGGTGGGCCGTCGAGGTCGACCGGGAGGACACGGGTCGGCGAGTGCGCTTCACCACCGACTTCCTCTGGATGTGCCAGGGCTACTACAACCACGCCGAGCCGTACCAGCCGCAGTGGGAGGGCATGGACCGCTTCGGCGGCACGATCGTGCACCCCCAGGACTGGCCCGAGGACCTCGACCTCACCGGCAAGCGCGTCGTCGTCATCGGCTCCGGCTCGACCGCCTCGACGCTGATCCCCGCGATCGCCGAGACGGCCGACCACGTGACGATGCTGCAGCGCTCGCCGTCCTACTACTTCGCCCCGCCCGTCACGCACGAGCTCGCGGTGCAGCTGCGCGCGCTGGACATCCCCGAGGAGTGGACCCACGAGATCATGCGCCGTCAGTACATGTCGCAGTTCGACTGGCTGGCCCGGGCGTCGCTGGAGACACCCGACGAGGTCCACACGTTCCTCATGGAGTCGATGCGCCCGCTGCTGCCGGAGGGCTTCGACGTCGAGAAGCACCTCACCCCGCGGTACCGCCCCTGGCAGCAACGGATCGCCATCGTGCCGGACGGCGACTTCTTCGCGGCCCTGCGCGCGGGGAAGGCGTCGATCGTCACCGACAGCATCGCCGAGTTCACCGAGACCGGGATCCGGACGGCCTCGGGCCAGGAGCTCGAGGCGGACGTCGTGGTCACCGCCACCGGCTTCGACCTCTCGGCCTTCGGCGATGTGGCATTCACCGTCGACGGCGAGCCGGTCGACTTCACGCGGAAGGTCACCTGGCGCGGGGTCATGATCAGCGACGTACCGAACATGGCCTACGTGTTCGGGTACTTCCGGCACAGCTGGACGCTGCGCGTCGACCTCGTCGCCGACCTGGTGTGCCGGCTGTGGGAGCACATGCAGGACAAGGGCGCCACAGTGGTCGTCCCGACGCTGCGGCCGGGCGACGCCGACATGCCGCTGCGCCCGTGGTCGGACCCGGAGAACTTCAACTCCGGCTACGTCATGCGCTCCCAGCACGTGCTCTTCAAGCAGGGCGACCGCGAGCCCTGGACGCACATGCTCGAGCACGACGAGGAACAGGAGATCCTGCCGAAGGCCGATCTCGACGACGGCCTCGTCTACCGCTGAGTCTCATGTCCGCCACGCTCACGACCACGGACCGGGTTCCCGTCGGCGGCGGGGTGATCGTGGCGGAGCGCGGGGTGGTGGTGACGCAGCCGGTGGAGGGCACGTTCGTCGCGTTCTCCACGACCTGTCCTCACCGCGGCTGCGCGGTGCGGGCCGTGGCTGCCGGGACGATCAACTGCTTCTGTCACGGCAGCCGCTTCCGCATCGCCGACGGCGGCGTCGCGGGCGGGCCGGCGGAGGAGCCGCTGCGTCGGCTCCCGGTCGTCGTGGTCGGTGTCGAGATCAGGGTGGGCGGCGAGGCGGACGGACCGGGCTGAGCGGCGTCAGCCGGTCGGCGTCGGCGGGGTCGGCGGGGTCGGCGACGTCCACCACCACCTCCGGAGCCGCCGAGCCGCTCGGCCGCCGCGTGCACCCCCCCTCGTCGACGTCCGCGAGCACCAGCTCGGCGCCCCCGCGCAGTTGCTCGGCCAGCGCGAGACCGATCCCGCTCGCCGCACCGGTGACCATCGCGGTGAACGGCCGGCCGAGCGGGAGCGGGATCGCGGGGTTCCCGGTGAGGTTGCGGGCCTGCTGGTGGCCCCGCCGAGCTGTCAGAAGGCGAACATCGGCCATTCCGGCGGGAGCCCGAACATCAGCTGGCCGACCGACTCGTACCGGCTGGGCGAGACGAAGGCGTGCTGGGTGATGGTGTGGACGTCGCGGAAGTGGGCCGCGAACGGGCGGTTGTTGCGGATGGCCGAGGTGCCCGCGATCTGGTGCACGAGCCGCACGGCGGTGGCGGCGGCCTCGACCCCGTGGGCGGCTGCCAGTTGGATGGATCGGCGGTGGTCGGTCTCGAAGGGGCGTCCCGCCTCGCAGGCCGCGTAGCCCTCGGCGAGCACCTCGCGCAGGTACGCGCGGGCCGCACACCGATGCCCCTCGGCGCGGGCGATCTCCGACTGGGCCATGGCGCGCTCCCGCAGCGGGACGGTCGTGAAGGCGGGCGTCTTCGCCGTCGCGAGCTCGGTGACCTCGGTGATCGCGGTGCGTGCGATACCGAGGGCGACCGCGGCCAACACCGCCGTGGACTGCCAGATCACCATCCGGTACAGCGGCCCCTGGAAGGCCGGACCCGGTGGGGCGTCGGCGAAGGGCACGAGCAGCGGCGTCCGGCGATCGGGGACGAAGGCGCCGTCCACGATCACGTCGTCGCTGCCGGTGCCACGCATGCCCAGGACGTCCCAGTTCTCGACGATCTGGCACTCGGCCCGCGGCACGAACACGAGCACCGTGACCGGCCGGCCGTCGTCCGTCGTGCGTGGTGTGCCGTCGTCGGTCGGCACCGCGGTGAAGTTCAGCCACGTCGCGGCGTGGCAGCCGCTGACGAACGAAACCCGGCCCGTGATCCGGTAACCGCCCTCCACGGGGACGGCGGTCATCGGCGGGACCAGCGTCCCGGCGAACCGCGGCTCCCCCGCGTACACCTCGTCGGCGCCCCGCTCCGGCAGCCACATACCGACGATGCCCGGGGTGATGGACATGTAGAGGTTCCACGCGGCGGCGGCGTCGACCCGCGCGATCTCCTCCACCAGGTCGAAGGCGCTCACCGGGTCGATCTCCAGGCCGCCCAGCGCGCGGGGGATCCACATACGGTAGAGCCCGACCTCCCGCATGGCCTCGACCGACGCGTCCGGGAGCCGGCACTCCCGGTCGGCGACCGGCGCGTTCTCCCGAAGCACGGGAGCGATCTTCTCCACGCCCTGGTGCAGGGCCTCGACGTCGGTGACGGGCATGGCGGCACCTCCCCGGATCATGCGGCCGCGGTGGGCTCCCGCCACGGAGACCGTCGGCGGGCGGGCCGCGACAGCACGCGCCGACCGGCCGAGCGGGACGCCAGGGTCCTGCCCGCCGGTCGGGCCGTCAACCGCCGACCGGTCGTCGGGATTCCGCCGGTCGCCTCTTCGCCGGACACCCCGATCCGCGCCGGGAGCGAACTAGGCCGTGTTGAGGAAGTCACGATCGATGGGCTTCGTGATCCAGATTGCGGCTGGCAAGGCGCCGCCCCGGCCTCGTACCGGGCGTACTCGGCCGCGGGCGGCAACGCCGCCAGGCGTGATCTGGGCGCGAAGACCGCGATCAGGGACTTCTTAAACACGGCCTAGTGTCGGCGGATGCCCGTTCGCGTGCGCGATGTCATGACCAGGCGGCTCGTCACGGTGCAGGCGGAGGATCCGGTGGACCTGGCCGCGCAGCGAATGCTGCGGGCCGGGTTCAGCGCACTACCCGTCGTGCGGGGCGTCGACCGGCTGGTCGGCATCGTCAGCCTGGTGGACGTGCTGCGGCACCGGGAGGACGGCGCCGACCCCGGCGCCACCGTGGGGTCGATCATGACCACGGACGTGCTGACGATGTCGCCCGCGACGAGCGCCGCCGTCGTCGCGCACCGGCTGCGCACCTACGGCGAGCTGCGGGTGATGCCGATCGTGGAGCGCGGGCTGCTGGTCGGCGTGGTCACGCGTAGCGACCTGCTCCGCGGGCCCCGCACTCGGCCGGGGCTCGTGACCCGGCTGCTCGGCCGGACCCGGCTGCCCGATCCGGTGCCGCCGCGAAAGCCGCGGGAGCCACGGCCCGACGCCCGGACGGTCGGTGAGGTGATGACCGGCGGCGATCTCGTCGTCGTCCGGCCCACCACACCGTGCTCGCAGGCCGTCGAACTGCTGTTGGGCCGGCGGTTCAGCCTGCTGCCCGTGGTCGAGGCGGACCAGACGCTGGTCGGCGTGGTCAGCGAGGCCGATCTCCTGCGCGACCCGCTGGACGGCAGCCGCAGCGGACCCCCGCGGACGGTCGGCGCGGCGATGACCCGCTCCCCCACCGTCGTCCGCCCGGACACCTCACTGGCCGAGGCGCGGCACCTGGTCGTGGACCGCGGTTTCCGGGTCCTGCCCGTGACCAGGGGTCGCAGGCTCGTCGGGGTGCTCAGCCGCAGCGACCTCGTCTGAACGGGCCGGTCAGGCCGGCCGCGCCACCCCGGCGACGAGGAGCGCGCCACCGAGCACGAGCAGACCGGTACCGATCACCGGGACCAGTCGGGGCCCGTGCCGGCTCGTCTTCTCCAGCACCATCAGTGCGGTGAGGCCGAGCATCCACAGCAGGCTCGCGGCCCCGGTCACCACCATGACCAGCATCAACGCCCAACAGCACCCCACACAGGACACCCCGTGCCGCAGGCCGAGGCGCGCCGCCCCCGCCGGGCCGCGCCGGTACTCGCGCCGCAGCACGGTCGCCGGGCTGCGGCAGGCGCGCAGGCACGCCTCCTTGAGCCGACTGAACTGGAAGCCGCCCGCGAGCAGGATCGCCAGGCCGAGCAGGACCTCCGGCCTGGCGGCGAGCCACGGGACCGCGCCGCTCGCCGCGGCCACGCCCAGCGCCACGGCGAAGGCGAGCCCCGCGACCGCCGTCCACACCGCGAGATAGCCGCCGAGCAGCGCCGGCAGCGCCCCGCCCGGCTGCGGCGCCCGCGCCCGGACGTGCGCGAACAGCCGGACCAGCGGCACGACCGTCGGCAGCATCATCGCCCCGACCATCACCAGCCAGGCCACCAGGAACGGGCCGAGCCGGGGCACCGCGGGACCGTGGTGGTGGCCGCCCCCGAGCACGAGCCAGCCGCTGAGCAGCCAGCACGCGCCCGCGGCCGCCCACAGCCCGGTCGCCGGGTCGCGGAGCCAGGTAGGGGCCGCGACCGGGGACATCAGCCGGTGAACCGGAAGTGGCCCTGTACCGAGTTGAAGCCGGAGATGTCGATGTCCGGGCGGCCGAGCTTCGTGCCGCTGCGCCGGTACACGGATGCCGTGCCGGGGTAGGCCGGCGAGCCCGGGATGGTGGAGAACACCGAGTCGGACAACGTGGTCGGCCTTCCGGTGGCGCCGACCAGCTGCTCGAACTCGGCCTCCACGACGTCACCGATCTTGAGCGTGCCCTTGCCCTCCTCCACCGTCGCGGAGAAGGGCGCACGCTCCACGCCCACGACCTCCCCGATCAACGCGGCGAGATCCGCGATCGGGCCGCCGAGCGCGCCGGTGAACACGTCGAGCAGCGCCTTCTCCTGCTCCTCCGAGCACCGGTCGTCGACGTAGACCATCGCGGTCCAGTTCCCGGCCAGCACGTTGCCGGGGATGTGGGCGAGCAGGGCCAGGCCGCGGTCGGACACGTCGACGCCCTGCACGGTGCCGCTGTCCACGTACCAGACGACCGAGCCGTCGCACATGCCGCCGTCCGGGTCGAGGCCCACCCAGCAGGGGCAGACCGCCTTGCAGGTGCACACCTCGAGGAGGCGCCCCTCGACCACGTACGTGCCGCTCTCGATGTCGGTTGTCGTCATCGCCGTCCCCTCCCACTCGCACCGCCCGAGCGATGAGTGTGACGGAGATCACACGATAGGGCCAGGGGTGCTGACGCGAGTGGTCGCTACTGCCGCGTGACCTCCCCGAGCCCGGTGATCTCCTGCGTGACCCGGGGTGAGCCCTCGTAGCGGATGCTGCCGACGCCGGTGACCCGCGCCTGCAGGGACCGGCTCACGTCGACCACCGCCGAGCCCGCCCCGCTGACCGTCACGTCGGCCTCCTCGGACGCCAGGTCCACGGCGTCGTACTCGCCCACCCCGGTCAGGTCCACCACCTGCCGGGTCACCCGGCCGGACACGACGACCCGGGCCGCTCCACCGTGGGTGATGGCGAGCTCGGGGCCGTCCACCCCGTTCACGGTGACGCTGCCGGCCCCCGACACCGTGAGGCCCGTGAGCTCCCGGACGGTGACCCGGAAGCTGATCCGGTCGGCCCGCACCGGGATCGTCCCTTCGCGGAGGCCGAGCGTCAGCGTGGTCCCGTCCACCTCGCTGGTGAGCGACGGCAACACGGCCTCGTCGGCGGTGACCTCGAGCGACTCGGCCCCCGTCTGCTCGATGGCGAGCGTGCCCGCGCCGGCGAACTCCACCGCGTCGAAGCCGGGGACCGGCCGGTTCTCGGTCCGGACGGTGCCGGATCCCGTCGTGACCGTGGTTCCTGCACAGGCCGTCCCCGCCAGACCGACCGACGCCAGCGCGGCGAGGGCGGCCAGGCCGGTCCGCAGGCCCGCGCGCCCGATCCAGGAGATGCCGTGCCCCATCGCCCACCGTCCGTCCGAGAGACCGCCCGGTCGTACGGTCCCAGACCCGGGGGCCGGAGGCCACGGGCGGGCCGGGCGGTGTACGAGGCGACGTGGTCGCGCCGATCGCCCCGACCCGGAGGTCGTGCCGTTCGAGGCTGCGCCTCAGGGACGCACCCGCACGACCACCTCCGAGTCGGTGACCCGCTCCACGCCGACGGTGAAGCCGCCCGCCTCGGTCTGCCCGCCGACCGGCACCCGGACCTGCTGACCGGCGACCCGGAGCTCGGCGACGTCGTTCTCCACCCCGACCAGGCGGGCCTCGACCCCGAGGACGGAGACCGCGGCGGCGCCGTTGCGCGGGAACGTGACGGTGCAGCCGTCGAGCCCGCACTCGGTGCTCGACGAGCCTCCGCCGCACGCGGCCAGGCCGAGCGTGAGGACGGCGACGGCGAGGCCGGTCAGGAGCCGGCGGGACGACAGGAGTGCACGCACACGGGCGACTCTATCGTCGGGTTTGTCCGGATCCCGGCCCGGCCGCCGCCCGGCGTGAACCCCCCCGGCGCGTGATCCACTGGCGAGCGCCGCTCCCGGGGACCGCGGGCTCGCGGTGGTGGACCTGCTCGGGGCAGACCCGACCGGCGTCGCGCCCGCCGTCGTCGCGACGGCGGAGTTCGACCCGCTGCGGGACGAGGGCATCGCCCACGCCGAGCACCTCCAGGCGTCGGGCGTGAGCGTCGACCACGTCCCCGGGCCCGGGCTCATCCACGGCTACGCGGCCTTCCTCGGGGTGGTCGACGCCGCCGACGCGACGGCGGTCCGGGCCCTCGAGTCCTTCGGCCGGCTGCTCGCCGCCGGACCCCGGGCGAACCCCACGACCCGCTGAGTCGCGGGCCTCGGCCCCTCAGCCGGCCGGGGCGCGCCGCTCCGCGGCCTCCAGCAGGGTGAGGACGTCGTCCCGGGTGCGCTGCGGGGCGTCGTTCCAGGTGGTGAGGTCACGGATCAGGGCCGCTCCCCGAGGCCCGCGCAGCACCGGAGCGGGCCGCTCACCAGAGCCGGGCAGGCACCGCCAGACGAGCCCGATCCACGGCATCGCGTCCCGCTCGACGTTGACCAGCCGGCCACCCCGGTGCGCCGCGACGGTCAGCGCTCCGACCAGGCAGGCCTGCTCCACCTCGTCCGAGCGCGGCGGCCCCGACACGAGCCGCGCCAGCGTCGAGGGGCGGCTGTCGGTGCACCAGCCGTGCTGCAGCCATCCGCGCTCCAGGATCGCGCGGGCCGTCGCGAGGACGGTCCGCCCGCCGGTCCGCTCGGGCGGCCGGACCAGGGGCCGGACCCCCGGCTCCGCCAGACACACGGCCATCTCCGCTCCTCCCGCTCGCTGCTCCCCCTCGCAGTGTGGGCCAGATGTGAGCGGGGCGACAGGGCCGAAGGGGAACCCGCTCCGGGCCGCCCCCCGGCGCCCCTGGCACCGCCCTTCCGCAGCGAGGACGACCCGATCCGGGGCGGGGCTCGACCCGCGTCGGAGCGGGGGTGCGGGAGCGCCTCGGTACGCCCGGCGCCCTGCCGCGGCGCAGGGGTCAGGGCGCGGGTACCCGGGGACCGAGCAGGACGACCTCGGTGCCGTCTCCCGGCTCCGGCCCGCCCCGGTGGATCCGGACCTCGTCCATCAGCGCGCTCATCATCGGCAACCCACGGCGGCGGTTCACCTCGACCTCCGGTCCCGGACGCGGCAGCCAGCAGCCGTTGTCGCGGATCCGTAGCCGGAGGCGCCGGTCCCCGCCGATCCACTCGACCTCGGCGGCGACGTCCACGACCCCGTCGGGTGATCCGGCCGGCGGGAACCCGTGCTCCACGGCGTTGCTGACCGCCTCGTTGACCGCGAGCAGGACGTCCAGGGCGGCGTCCTCGGGCCAACCCAGCTGCGCCAGCCAGCGGCGCAGCCCGGATCGGACGAGGCCGAGCGTCTCCAGGACCGCGGGCAGGCGCCTGCGCCAGGTTCCGGTGGGCGCGACACGGGCCGGGGCCGCCCCCGAGGACGGCTCCGTGTTCCCCTCCGACCCATCCCGCCGCGTGCGCACCACACGAGAGTGTGACGGTCCTCCCCGCGGCACGGCCAGTCGGGCCACCGGCGCGCCGCTGCCCGCTGATCGCCGGGTCGGTCAGATCGGCTCGCCCAGGGCCTCGGCGACGTCGTGGTACAGGGCCAGCACCCGTTCCAGACCCGTGATCTCGAGCGGTCGGATCACCGGGCGGTTGTGGTCGACGACCACCCGGAGCGGGTCGTCCTGCCGCTCGGCCGCGCGGTGCGCGTCCACCAGTGCCGCCAGTCCGGCCTGGTCGAGGAACTCGACGTTCGTCAGGTCGACCACGATCGGGCCGACGGCCGGATCGGCCAGCGCCCGACCGACGGCTGCCTCCAGGCGCGGGGCGGTGTACATGTCCACCTCGCCCGAGACCGTCACCACCGTCGCGGACCCCGTCCGGCGCGACTCCACGCGCAGCAGCTGCTCGGCCGCGGGAGCCTGATCACTCGTCACGGCGGTCAGTCTCCCCCGCACCGGCCGGCGCCCGACAGGGGCCGCCCGGCCCTTGCGCCACCGTCCGGGCGCAGGAGCGCGCGCCTCCCCACGGGAGAAGGCGTCTCAGCCGACATGCCCGTGGTCGGGTTCGGCCAGTGCGCGCTCGAGCCGCTCGCGCATGGCCGGGTGCATCGCCAGGGCGCCGAGGCGGTCGACGGCCACCCAGGCCGCCTCGCGGGTCTCCTCGCCGTCCGGGCGGGGGACCCCGGACAGGGGCCGGGCGTGCACGCACAGGGCGAACTGCTGGCGGACCTCGCCCGCGGTGTCGACGATCACGTGCCCCGGGTCGCTGTACACCCCGGCCACGTGCAGGACCTTGATCGTCACGCCGCTCTCCTCGGCCACCTCCCGCTCGACCGCGTCGACCGCGGACTCCCCGACCTCGACGCGGCCGCCGGGGAGCTCCCAGAACCCGTCGTCGGCGCGGCGGACGAGCAGGATGCGGTCGGCGTCGTCGCGCACCACGGCGAAGACGCTGGGGGCGACGATCGTCGGCCGCGGCGGGCACGGATGGTGGTAGTACTCCCGGCGGGCCATGCTCACCGGACCCTGCCCGGCCGGTCCCGGTCAACACCCGCCGAGCGCACGCCCATCGCCGACCACCCCTTCCCACCCCGGCCCCGACCTGGACCGTCCGGCCACGGTGTCATCGCGGTCGCAGCGCGTGAAGTGGCGAAAGCCCCGAAACGGCCGGACGGCGGGGGCTACTCCGAACGCCTCGTCGCCCACCCACCTTCACCCCGCCGGGGCGAGGTGCGCGGGCGCCGGACCGCCCATCGTCCGTCGCAGGCGAACCAGGGAGGTCGCGGTGCCTGCGGGGGACGAACGGACGGGGACACCCGGTACGGGGTGTGCGCCGTGCTGAGCGGCGACGAGGAGCGCCTGCTGACGGCGATCGAACGCCAGCTTCGCGCGGAGGACCCGGATCTCGACCGGCGGCTCGGGCTGGGACCGGGACCGCCCGCACGGCGGCGCCGCTGGCTCCTGCCCGTGCTGACCACACTGGCGGTGCTCTGCATCCTCGTCGGCCTGGTGGCCGCCGAGGCGGGCGTGTTCCTCGGCGGGCTGGCGCTGGCCGGGGCGGCGTGGGTGCTCGTCCACCGGCGACGCCGGCGAGACCAGGAGTGAGTGCCACGGCCGGCCGGGCCCCGGGCGGGACGACCCCGCCGGGACCGGTTCGCAGGGTGCTGCACCGGAGCGTCCTGGGCCATCACCGGTGGCGAAGTGAGCGGGACCTCGCCCAGGCCATCTACGGCACGGTCATCGGCGCCGCCGCGATCGCCGTCGGCAGCGCGCACGCCGACCTGACCGAGACGGTCCTCACCGCGGTCGTGACGGTCGCGGTGTACTGGGCCGCCGAGCGGTACGCGGAGGTCCTCGCCGCCGCCGTCCACGCGGCGGGGCGGCGCGAGCGGGTGCTGACCGCGTTGCGCCGCGGGCTCCCGGTCGTCGAGGCGGGGCTGACCCCGCTCGTCCTCCTCGTCGTCGTCGCGCTGCTCACCGGCCGGCTGGGCCTCGCGGTGTTCTCCGCGCTCGGCCTCGCCACGCTGATGCTCGGCGGCTTCGGGCACGTGGCGGCCCGCCGGGCCGGTGCGACCCGGCTCCAGGCGATCGGGTGGGGCCTGTGCAGCGCAGCGCTGGGCGGGGTGGTCATCGGGCTGAAGATGCTGCTGCACTGACGAGGACCGACGGTCGGGGCGCCGCGTCGCCGAGCCCCCTCGCGGGGGGACGGTCGGGTCAGGCCGGCTCCTCCGCCGCGCGTTTCCGGGCGGCGCCGAAGCGCTGCTGGACGTTCTGCTTGGTGGTGCCGTAGAGGGCGCCGATCCTCGACCAACTGGCCCCGGCCTCGCGGGCCTCGGCGGCGCGGCGGCGCTCGACCTCCTCCGCGGCGACGCGGAGGTCCCTCGCGGCGGCCAGGGCCTCCAAGGGGTTCGCGGCGGCGGCGAGGGCGGCGAGGGCCTTGTGCACGTGCTTGAGGCCGCTGTCACCCGACACACGTCAATGCTAGCTTGACGCTTCCCTCGTCAATGATAGGTTGACGATCGTCAACCAGACGTTGACGATGTCCTCGGGCGAGCAGGAGGTGTGTGCAGATGGACGGACGGCTCCACCAGCAGGGCCGGACGGAGGGCGGGCGGCGCGGGCCGGGCCAGGACCGCGAGCTGCGGCGCGCCCTCCGCGCCGTCTACTTCGCCATCGCCGCGCTGCGGCACGCGCCGCGCTCGCCGCGGGTCTCGCAGGCGATCTCCGAGGCGAGCTCCGCCGTCGCGACCCTGCCGGCCGGCTTCGTCGCGGAGGCCCTCTACCGGCTGATCGGCACGATCGAGGACTGTCACCGCGCCGGCACGGTGGGTTCCACCCGGCTCGACGAGCGGTGGCGCACGGCGACCGCCGCGGTCCGGCTCGCCGGCTGACCGACCACCTCCGTCGGCGAGCCTGACGGTCCGGGTGGCTCCGCATCACGACGTGGGCCGGTACGGTCGGGCCGTGACCGCCGCCGTCCCCGACGATCTCGAACCTCGTCGCCGCGACGCGCAGCAACGGCTCGAACGCGCCGTCGGGGAGGGCCGACTGACCCTCGACGAGTTCACCGACCGGGTCGGCCGGGTCTGGGCGGCCGACGACGGCGTGGCCCTCGAGCGCGTCCTCGCCGATCTGCCGGTGCCGGTGGTCGGCGCCACCCGGCCGGGGCGGTCGGTGCTGGTCGGCGTGCTGGGCGACCTGAAGCGCAGGGGCCGCTGGTCGCTGCGCCGCCGGACGACCGTGCTGCTGCTGCTCGGCGACGTCGACCTGGACCTGCGCGGAGCGGTCGTCGACCAGGGCGACGCCGCGGAGCCGATCGTGCTCGACACCTGGTCGCTGATCGGTGACGTGCGGCTCACGGTCCCGGCGGGCGTCGAGGTCGAGCTCGGCGGCTTCTCGCTGCTCGGCGACCAGAAGGTCGATCTCGCGCCCGTGCCCCGGGTGCCCGGTTCCCCCGTCGTCCGCCTGCGGGTGTGGTCGTTGTTGGGCGACGTGACGGTGCGCAGCGGGAGCTGAGGTGTCGGCTACGCCCGCCTCGGCACGTCCGCGCAGCGCTCGAGCAGCCCGAGGCGCCGACCACACTCCGGCTCGCGCGGAACCGGAGCCGCGTGGTCGCCGGCCCGCACCACCCGGCGGCCGGCGCGCATGTACTCGGCCCGCCGCCGGACGAGCGGGGTCCCCGGCACCCTCGCGCTGACCGCCGTGCCGGTGCTCGGCGCGCTCGTGATCGGGTCCCTGCCCCGCCGCGGGACGCTCGGCCGAGGTCAGCGGTAGCCGGTGGGGTCGGCCGGCTTGCCCGCGTCCTGCACCTCCACCACGTAGCGCCACGCGTCGGGCCGGGAACCGTCGAGGTCGTCGACTCCGTAGACCTGCGCGAGCTCGCCGCTCGAGGTCGAGCGGCCGGTCCAGCGCGCCCGGTCCGGGTCCGCGGCGAGCGCGGCGATCCCGCGGCCGACGAACCGCGGGGTCTCGGAGATCGCGAAGTGCGGCACGGTGGTCAGCGCGTCCCGCCAGGTCTCCTCGGTCACGCCGTAGTGGTCCAGCATCACCTCGGAACGCAGCCACCCGGGGCTCACGGCGACGGCGGTGCCGCCGTGCTCGCGCAGCTCGTGCGCCCAGCTGCGGGCCAGCCGGATCGGCGCGACCTTGGCCAGGTCGTAGTAGACGGTCAACCGGTAGTTCTCGGCGTTGTACTCCGCCGTGCCGTCGGTGACCTCGACGACGAGGCCGCCCGGCTCGCGGATCAGCAGCGGGAAGGCGTACCGCGCGGTCACGATGTGCGTGTCGATGGCGAGCCGCAGCAGGTGCAGGCCGTGCTCGAGCGAGTGCTCCCACACCGGGCGGAACCACTGGGTGAGCGGGTCACCGCCGAAGATGTCGTTGACCACCAGGTGGAGCCGGCCCTGCTCGGCGTCGATCCGGGCACAGAGCGCCTCCACCTGCACCGGGTCGAGGTGGTCGACGACGACGGGGACCACCTGCCCGGGCGTCCCCGCCGCCAGCTCCGCCGTCTCCTCGATCGTCTCGGCGCGCCCGTACTCCGAGGGTCTGCCGGTGGTGCTGCGGCCGGTGGCGTAGACCGTCGCGCCCGCGGCCGCGAGCTCGAGGGCGATCCCCCGCCCGGCGCCCCGCGTCGCCCCCGCGACCAGTGCGACCGTCCCGTGCAGTGGTGCTCCGTCGCTCATGCCGGACACGATGCCCGGCAACCCTGACAGGTTCCGTCAGGATCACTCGGCCCTCCGTGCCCGACAGGCCACCGGCCGACGCGGTCGAACCCGAGGCGTGCGGGTTTGGCCACCGCCCGCCCGGGCATTCGCCCGGCATCTCGCTCCGGCAGGAGGAGCGCACCGCCGTTCGGCAGACAGCGGCGGACAGCGGCGGACGTGGCGGCGGTTTCGCCTCCCTCCGGCTCGGCCGGGCTCCGTCCCCTTCCCCGTAGGAGGCTGCGCGCACGGTGGACGTCCCCAGTGACTATGCCCGGCACCTGCCGACGCTCGCCGAGTACGCCGCACTGCCCTGCGACGACCCGCGCCGGGCGGGGCTGCGGTCCACGCTGATCCTCGCGTTCCTCCCGGTCGTGCAACACCTCGCGCGGCGCTACGGCGACGACGCGGCCCGCGAGGACCTGACCCAGGCCGGCGTGATCGGCCTGATCCACGCCATCGACCACTGGGACCCGGGCGCGGCGCGGGGCGACGCGCTCGGCTACGTCGTCCCGTGCGTGCGCGGGGAGATCCTGCGGCACCTGCGGGACCGCACGTGGTCGGTGCGGGTGGCGCGGCCGGTGAAGGAGCTGGTCGTGGCGGTCGACAAGGCCACCGGTCCGCTCACCCAGCGCCTCGGCCGGGCGCCCCGGCCGAGCGAGCTCGCCGAGCGCCTGGACGTCGACGTCGGACGGGTGATCGAGGCGATCGGCGTCCGGGCCGAGCGACGCAGCGCGAGCCTGGACGCCGCGATCGAGCCCGGCGATCCGCCCCTCGCCGAGCGGCTCGGTGACACCGACCCGGGCATGGACGACGTGGAGATGCGGGGCAGCGTGTGGCCGATGCTGGCGACGTTGCCCGAGCGGGAGCGCCGGATCGTGCTGCTGCGGTTCTTCGGCAACAAGACCCAGTCGGAGATCGGGGAGATGGTCGCGCTCTCGCAGATGCACGTGTCCCGGCTGCTCGCTCGCGCGCTCGCGACCCTGCGGCGCGGGTTGTCGCCCTGAGAGGCGGCCCGGCCGCGACGTCCCGTGCACGAGATCGATCCGGCGCCTGACCCACCGCCGACACGCCTCGCGCCCACAGCCGGTTCACAGCTCGCACACCGACTTCACCCACGGAGCCCTCGCACCCTGGCCGGAGACGCCACCGAAGGAGCACCGTGAGCAACGACGTCTCGCCCAGCGGGTCCCGCTGGGAACCCCTCTCCTCCCCGCATCCCGTCCTGTCGCGCCCCGACCAACCGGCGGGGACGGTCCCGGCCCGGGAGCGCGCCGGATCCGAGGCTCCGCACCCCGTGTACGACATCACCTCGGCAGCCCTGCAACCCGTCACCCCCGAACCGCCGGCCCGCCGCACGGGCCTGCGCCGGACCGTGGTGCTGGCCGCCGCGGCCGCGGGCTTCGTGCTCGCCGGCGGGGTGGGCGGCTACGCGATCGGGCATGCCGCGGCAGCGCCGCCCGCGACCGGGATCGACGGCGTCGCCGGTGCCGTCGGCAGCCTCGGCGGACCCGGCGGACCCGGCGGCGAGCGGCACCATCTCGGCGATCCGGGCCTCGGTGGCCGCAGCAGCACCGGACGACCGAGTTGAGCGTCACCGTCGAGCCGTCCACCGCCCGGCACGGCAGCCGGGTCGACGTCCGACCGGCCCGCACCGACGCGGCGATCCGCTACCTGGCCGGCGTCCTCGCGGCCGCGAGCCTCGTCGTCGTCACCTCTCTCTGGATCGCCGGGGGCGGGGTCGCCGACCTCGGCTCCTGGACGGACGGCCTGACCTCGCTGGGTCGCTGGACCGGGCTGCTGGCCTCGGACCTCCTGCTGATCCAGGTGGTGCTGATGGCGCGGATCCCCCCGGTGGAACGGGCGGTCGGCCAGGACCGGCTCGCCCGGACCCACCGGCTGGTCGGATTCACCTCGTTCACACTGATGCTCGCGCATCTCGTGCTGATCACGTGGGGCTACGCCGCCGGCCGCATCAGCGCCCTACCAGCCACGTTCTGGAATCTGACCGTCGACTACCCCGGGATGCTGCTGGCCCTGGCCGGTACGATCTGCCTCGTTCTCGTCGTGGTGACGAGTGTGCGGGCCGCGCGGAGCCGGCTGCGGCACGAGTCCTGGCACCTCCTGCACTTCTACGCCTACCTCGGCGTCGGGCTCGCGCTGCCGCACCAGCTGTGGACCGGCCAGGAGTTCCTCTCCTCGACGGCCGCCACGGTCTTCTGGTGGACGCTGTGGGCCTCGGCAGCCGCGGCGGTCCTGGTGTGGCGGGTCGGCCTGCCGGTCCTCCGCTCGCTGCGGCACGACCTCCGGGTGACCTCGATCGTCCCCGAGGCGCCCGACGTCGTGTCGGTGTACGTGACCGGCCGGCACACGGACCGTCTCCCGGTCACCGCGGGCCAGTTCCTGACGTGGCGTTTCCTCAGCGGGCCGGGCTGGACCCGAGCTCATCCGTACTCCCTGTCCGCCGCCCCCGACGGACGCAGCCTGCGCATCACGGTCAAGGACCTCGGCGACGGCAGCCGGCTGGTCCGCAACCTCCGGCCGGGGACCCGAGCCCTGATCGAGGGTCCGTACGGCCGGTTGACGGCCCGACCGCGCACCCGCGACCGGATCGCGCTGATCGGCGCCGGCGTGGGCATCACACCGCTACGCGCCCTCGCCGAGGAGCTGCCGTACGCCCCGGGCGACGCCGTGCTGCTCCAGCGCGGCACCGGCACACCGCTGTTCGCCCGCGAGCTCGACGTCCTGGCCCACGAGCGGGGCCTGCGCGTGCACTGGCTGCCGGGCCGGCGCCGCGCCCCCGACTCCTGGCTCGGCGACGGCGCCGGTCCCGCCGACGATCCGACCGTCCTCCTCACCCTGATCCCCGACGTCGCCCGGCGCGACGTCTACCTCTGCGGCCCCGAGGCCTGGACCGCCTCGGTCCGCCGGTCCCTGGCCGCCGCCCGGGTGCCGGAGAGCCGCATCCACGTCGAGACCTTCGGATGGTGACCGCGTGCGCCGCATCCTGACCTGGTTCCTCAGCACGGTCGCCGTGGTCGTGCTGCTGTTCGGCTACAAGACCTCGACGGGCGCCTCCGCCGAGCCCGCCACCGACACCGCCGCCGCGCCGGGCGCCGGGAGCACCAGCAGCACGGGCACCGACAGCACCGACTCCGGCGCGAGCACCGCCACCACCACCTACACCGGCTCCGTCGCCCAGACCCGCTGGGGCGCCGTCCAGGTGACGATCACCGTGGCCGGCGGGAGGATCACGGACGTCTCCGTGCCGCAGTACCCGGACGGCAACGGCAAGGACCAGCAGATCAACGCCTACGCCCTGCCCGTCCTGACGCAGGAGACCCTGACCGCGCAGAGCGCCGACATCGACCTGGTCAGCGGGGCCACCGTGACTTCCGACGGCTACGTCGAGTCCCTGCAGAGCGCCCTCGACCGGGCGGGCCTGGGATGACCGCCCCCACCGTCGCCCCCCGCCCCGCCCGATACGTCGAGCACGTGATGGGGATGCCGATCAGCCTGGCGCTGCGGGGCCGGCACACCACCGACGCCCGTGCCCGCCGCGCCTGGACCGGGGCACTCGCCGTCCTGCGCGAGGCCGATCGGGTCTTCAGCACCTACCGGCCCGATTCGGTGATCTCTCGCCTCGACCGCGGCGAGCTCGACGAGCGGGACTGCCCGGACGGGATCGGCGAGGTCCTCGCGATCGGCGAGGCCGCCCGCCGGGACTCCGGCGGGGCGTTCGACGTCCGTCGCGCCGGCCGGCTCGACCCCTCCGGCGTGGTCAAGGGCTGGGCCGTGGAGCGGGCGGCCGGCGCACTGGAGGCGTTGCCCGACACCGACTTCTGCCTCTCCGCCGGCGGCGACCTGACCTGTCGCACCCTGCATCCCGACGACGCTCCGTGGCGGATCGGGATCGAGGACCCGCGCGACCCGCGCCGGTTCGTCGCGGTCGTCCCGGTCCGCACCGGCGCCGTCGCCACCTCCGGGACGGCCCACCGCGGCGCCCACGTGGTCGACGCGCGCACGGG
Source organism: Pseudonocardia oceanicola (assembly GCF_047200735.1). Classification (NCBI taxonomy): domain Bacteria; kingdom Bacillati; phylum Actinomycetota; class Actinomycetes; order Pseudonocardiales; family Pseudonocardiaceae; genus Pseudonocardia; species Pseudonocardia oceanicola. Next base: position 19,437 of record NZ_JBJZON010000020.1, on the reverse strand, counting down.
GCTCCCCCCGGCCGGCCTCGGTTCGGTCACCGTGCTCGCGCCCTCGCTCACGGTCGCCGACGTGGACGCGACCGCCGCCTACGCCCTCGGCCCCGGCGCGGCGGACTGGCTCACCGCGCGCGGCCGGACGGGGCTGGTGGTCGCCGCGGACGGCGCCGCGACGGTGGTCGGGTAGCTACTCCTCCTCGGACACCGTCTCGAGCCGGGCGGCCAGGTCACGGCGGTCCTGCTGCCGGTGGCCGTAGGCGACCTGGCGGACCGTGGCGTCGTCCTCCAGCCCCGAACCGACCGCCCCGGCGACGAGGCCCATGATCGTCGCCAGCACCACGATCCGCCCGTACTCCGCCACCCCGACGGGACGGCCGAGCACCTGGGCCAGGTAGTCGACGGGGATGATCACCGAGGCCACCGCCGAGTTCAGGACGAGCAGGACCAACGAGAAGACGCCGGTGCCGACGGTGAGGGTGAGCACCGTGCCGAGGTTGAGCAGCCGGCCCAGGCCGCGTTCCGGCCCCGTGCGCTCCCACAGCCGGTGTCCGACGATGAGCCAGAAGACGAAGATCGCGAGGGAACCGACGAAGGCCAGCGCGAGCCGCCAGACGTCCAGTGCGGCGGCCAACTCCCAGAGGTTCGAGTAGAGCAACCCGAAGGCCGACCCGGCCGCGGCCCCCGCGAGCGCGGCCGACAGTCCCAGGGTGAGCCGCCACGGCCGGTTCGTGCGGACCATGCCCGCGAGCAGCCGCAACGAGCCGCGCTGCGTCACGACGGTCTCGTCGGTGTCCTCGGTCGTCGCGCCGGGCTCGTGCAGCAGCGCCGTCCGGCGGGTGGGGCGCCGCGCCGCCGGCGCCGCGTCGATCCCGAGCAACCTCCCGACCAGGTCGACGACGGCGTCGCGCACCCGCGGCAGCAGGCGGACGCCGCCGAGGGCGGGCACGGAGATGACGGCGACCCGCTCGCGCTCGCCCACCTGCGCGACGACCGGGACGCCGCTGGACTTGGCCGGCACGTCGGTGAGGCAGACGGCGACGTCCCACCGCGTCCGGCGGACCCGCTCCCGCGCCCGGTCGAGGGCACCCTCGCCGCGGTCGTTGGCCTCGAACGGCTCGACGACGGTCTCGACACGCCACGTGCGCGGCACGTCCAGCCGTGCGGAGAGGACCTGCGGCAGGCCGTCCGCGAGGCGGGTGGCCAGCTCCCCGGGCAGGTTCGGGTCCGCCAGCAGGCCGACGACGGTGATGGGCTCGGAGGTGGACCGGTCGGACATGCCGAAGGGCTACCCACGCACGGCGGGCTCGCACGCGGCCGTCCGGGTCGACCTACCCGATGTCGACCAGCACCTTCCCGGTCGTCCCCGACTCGACCGCCTCGTGGGCCGCGGCGATCTCGTCGAGCGGGAAACGCTGCACGGGCAGCGGGCTGAGCGCCCCCTCGGACACCGCCACCGTGATCTCACGCGCGGCCGCCGCCAGCTCCTCGCGCGCCACCCCGTAGAGCAGCACGAACCGCAGCGTCGCGTTCGCCGTCATCAGCCGCCGCACCGGGATCGTGGGGTCCTGCGCCGCGGCGTAGGTGACGATCGTCCCGCCGTTCGCCAGCAGCCCCAGGTCGAGGTCGAGGTTCGCCGCGAGCGCCACCTCGACGACCCGGTCGACCTGCGGGACCAGCGCGCGGATCTGCTGCTCGACGTCGGGCTCCCGGTAGTTGACGACGAGGTCGGCACCGGCCTGCTTCGCCAGCTCGGCCTTCTCCGGGCCCGACACCGTGGCGACCACGGTGGCCCCGGCCCATCCCGCGATCTCGACCGCGTAGTGGCCGACGGCGCCCGCCCCGCCCGCGACCAGCACGTTCGTCCCGTGCGGGGAGCCGCCGGTGAACAGGCAGTGGTAGGCGGTCAGCGCGGGGACCCCGAGACAGGCGCCGAGCTCGTCGGACGCCGACTCCGGCAGCGGGACCGCCTGTTCCTGGGGCACCACGCAGTACTCGGCGGCCGTGCCCCACTCCGCGAGCGGGGCGCCGCCCGCTCCGCCGGGCGAGGCGAGCCAGAGCCACACCCGTTGCCCGACCCGGGCGGCGTCCACCCCCGCGCCGACGGCGTCGATCTCCCCCACGCCGTCCTGGTGCGGGACCCGGACCCCGTCGAAGGGCCGGGCGGTCGTGCCGTCCCGGGTCTTGGTGTCCGTCGGGTTGACCGCCGACACCCGGACACGGACGCGGACCTGCCCCGATCCGGGCTCGGGGGTGTCGACGGTGCCGACCTGCAGCACCTCGCGTGCGGGCCCGGTGCGGTCGTAGAAGGCTGACCTCATACCCCAGGCCTACCCCGCGAACGCCGCGAGCACCAGCGCAGCTCGACCGGGCGGGCCCTCACCGGGAGCCGGCCGCGGCTCCTTCGGGGACCCGTCCGCCCGGCAGGACCGCGTGCACCGCACCCTCGCTCTCGACCAGCACCGCGCCGAGCTCGCGCAGCACCGCGACCGCGGCGGCGTTGTCCGCCGTCGTCGCGGCGACGACGGGCCGGTCCCCGGCCCGCGCGACCAGCTCGACGACGGCCGCGCGGCCGATCCCCCGGCCGCGGGCCCCGCGGACGAGCCAGAGCCCGATCTCCAGGCCCTCGGCCATCGGCTCGAGCCGGCCCGCTCCCACGACCGTGTCCGCGTCGAGGATCGCCCAGGTCCGCTCCACGGGGGCCACCGCGCCGACCGAGCGGCTGCGGTGGAAGGTGAGGAAGGCGGCCCGCGTGGCGTCGGTCCACCCGTCGGCACCGGCGACCGGCGGCATGACCTCGACCGGCTCGGCACCCGCCACGGCGGCGTCGAGCAGGGCGACGAGCAACGGCTCGTCCAGGGAACACAAGGAGACGGTCACGGCCGCGAGTGTGGTGGGCCGGGGCGCGGGGGTCGAGCCATTTGGCGAGGGCCGACCGGATCGGACGCATTCCTCGCGGGGGTTCGGCACCAGCCTGCAGGCCTTCCTGCTGGTCGACGCCCTCCGGGGACACCGCGCCCGGCGGAAGGAAGCGGGGGGCCTGACGACCTCGGGCTCCCCGGGCGGGCAGGCTGACGGGGTGGAGACGGGCACCGGCGCCCTACCCGACCTCGTCCGGGAGCGTCCTCCCGGGCCCGGCGGGTGCCGGCTGGTCACCGTCGACGGCTGGTCGGGCTCGGGCAAGAGCGTGCTGGCCGAACTGCTCGGCCGGACGCTCGCGGCGCCGGTGCTCTCGATCGAGGAGCTCTACCCCGGGTGGGACGGCCTCGCCGCAGCGGTGCCGCTGGCCCGCGACTGGGTGGCCGAGCCGCTCTTCCACGGCCGTCCCGCCCGCTGGCGGCCGTGGGACTGGGAGCGCGGCGAGCGGTCGCCCGGCCTGCGCACCCAGCCCTGCGCACCCGTGGTGGTGCTGGAGGGGTGCGGCTCGGGTGCCGCCGCGCTGCGCCCCTTCACCAGCACGGCGATCCAGGTCGACTGCCCGCCCGCGGACCGGGAGCGCAGGCTGCGCGCCCGAGCCGACTGGCCGGGGTACGCCCCGCACCGCGCCCGCTTCCTCGCCCAGGAGCGCCGGTACTTCGCCACCCTCCCCGAGCCCGACCTCCTCGTGCGGACCTGATCGCGGACACGCCGTCGTCCCGGACCCCCCGATCCGGGACGACGACTCCCCCTCGGCGGCCCCCACCGCCGTGCCCGACTACGGCGCGGCGCGGCGCAGGAGCAGGTACGCGGCACCCGCGGCGAGGGCCGCGAGGACCGCCGGGTACCCCGCGAGCAGCACGGACGTCGGCGTGTCCACGAAGAACCGGCCCACGGCCGGCCAGGCCCGTTGCCAGGTGAGCAGGATCGCCGCCGTCCCGCCGAGCAGCACCAGGCCGACCGAGGTGATCCACATCCCGAGCTGGCCGAAGCGCGCGTAGATCGTGCCCGCGAGGATGCCCACGAACGAGAAGAACAGGAAGGGCACCGTGTAGACGACCCACTGCAGCACCCAGTTCTGCTGCACCAGGAAGGGCACCCCGAAGAAGTGCAGCTCCTGCCCCCATCCGCCGGTGGCCTGCTCCAGCCCGAGCAGCAGGGTCAGCAGCAGGCCCTGCACGGCGGACTGGGCCAGGATGAACAGCGACGTGCCGGTGAAGAAGTCCCGCCGGGTCACCGACAGCCCGAGGGCGAACGGGAACACCTGCGTCATGGTCACCAGGTGGGCCACGACCACGAACATGTAGATCGACAGGATCCCGCCGGTCACCTTCGGTTCCCCGGGCGGCGCGTCCGGCACCAGCGCGAAGATCACCAGGTTGACCGCGAAGGCGAGGCCGAGGATCAGCCAGGGCAACCCCACCTGCACGGGCAGGTTGACCACCTGCATCCGGGCGACGCCGAGCGGGCGGCGCCGCCGGCCCGGCGTGTCGAGGGCGGACGGGGCGCAGTGGAGAGCGGCGCTCATCGCGCGGCCAGCTCCCGGCCGTCGTGGTTCTCGCGGCGGCTCTCGGTCGCGAGCTGGGTCGTGCGGACCACGAGCTGCTGGAGCGAGACGGGCTCGAACTCCAGCCCCTCGGAGCGCAGCCGGGTGTCGGGGTCGGCGCCCTCGAGCGTCACCCGCAGGAAGCCCCCCAGCTCCTCGCGGTGCAGCTCGGTGTGCCCGGCGACGAAGGCCCGCACGGCGGCCGCCGGACCGGTGACCGTGACGGCCCGGCCGCGCAGCACGTCCGCGTCCTCGGCCATGAGGATCCGGCCCCTGTCGATCAGGACGACGTGCTCGATCAGGTCCGAGACCTCGTCGATCAGGTGGGTGCTCAGCACGACCGTGCGCGGGTGCGCGGCGTAGTCGGCGAGCAGCCGGTCGTAGAACAGCTGTCGGGCGACCGCGTCGAGGCCCAGGTAGGGCTCGTCGAAGAAGGTCAGCGGCGCCCGCGACGCCAGCCCGATGATCACCCCGACGGCGGAGAGCTGGCCGCGCGAGAGCTTCTTGATCCCCTGCCGCGGACGCAGGTCGAACTCGTCCACCAGCGACCCGGCGAAGTCCGCGTCCCAGTTCGGGTAGGACATCGCCGCCGCACTCAGCGCGTCGCGCACCCGGAAGCTGTCCGGGTACTTCTGCCCCTCCCGGATGAAGCAGATCCGGTCGAGCACCGTCGGGTTCTCGAACGGGTGCAGGCCGAAGACCTCCACCTCACCCGCGGTCTCGAAGCCCTGCCCGGTCAGGATCCGCATGATGGTGGTCTTGCCGGCGCCGTTGCGGCCGAGCAGACCGTGGACGGTGTTCTCCCTGAGCTCGAGGTTCACGTCGTCGAGCGCGGTGACATCGCCGTAGCGCTTCACGACCCCGCGCATCCGCACCGCCGTCATCGGTCGTCCCCCCAGACGTCGATCATCTTCTTGATCTGCTCGGTGTCCATCCCGAGCCTGCCGGCCTCCGCCAGCAGCGGCGCGACGTACTGCTTCGCGAACTCCTCGCGGCGTCGCTCCAGCAGCTGGGCGCGCGCACCCGTGCTGACGAACATCCCGATCCCCCTCCGCTTGTACAGCACCCCGTCGGCGACGAGCTGGTTCACGCCCTTCGCGGCCGTCGCCGGGTTGATCCGGTGGAACGCGGCCAGCTCGTTGGTCGACGGGACCTGGCCCTCCTCCGGCAGCGAGCCGTCGATGATCGACGCCTCGATCTGCTCGGCGATCTGCAGGAAGAGGGGCCGCCCGTCGTCCTTCACGGCGACCGCCCGCCCCTGTCCCAGTCCGTTGGTTCGTTACTCATGTGGCTAACCATGCAGGCGCTCCAGCCGGGTGTCAAGCGCGCAGCCGGGAGGGCCGGACCGACACGGACGCCCGAGGAGGTCCGGGGAACGCGGAAATGCTCCCCTGAGCTGGGTAGATCGTCGTCCCGGCGCGGCCGGGGATCGGCACACGGCCGTCAGTGCACCCGTCCGGGGCTCACGACCTGCTGATTCACAGCTCCGACCGGCGGCTGGCGAGCGTCTCGGCCAGCTGCCCGAGCTTGACGTTGAGCTGCTGGGAGGTGCGCCGCAGGATGTCGAAGGCCTCCTCCGCGGAAATGCCGCGGCGCTCCATGAGGATGCCCTTCGCCTGGCCGATCACGTCCCGGCTCTGCAGCGCCCGGCGCAGCTGCGCCGCCTCCAGGTCCGCCGCCGCGCAGGCCCGGGTCGCGGCCAGCGCGGTCGAGGCGTGCGCGGCGAGCACCAGCGCGACGTCCCGCTCGGCCTCGCCCAGCCCGCCGACCTCCCGCGAGTACAGGTTGAGCGCGCCCATCCGGGGGGCGTCGCGCTCCGGGAAGAGGCCGACGGCCAGCACCGCCCGGACACCGAGATCGGCGGCGGCCCGGCCGAACCGGGGGAACTGCGGGGCGTCGGCCAGGTCCACCTCGTGGACCAGACCCATCCCCTCCCGCCGGGTCGCGGCCACGCAGGGCCCCTCGTCGAGGCGGTACTGCAGCTCGTCCAGCCGGGTGGCCAGCGGTTCGGTCTCGACGGGGGTGTGGAAGCCCGCCTGCGGGTCGCGCAGGGTGACGCTCACCAGGTCCGCCCCGGGGACGACGGCCCGGGCCGCCCGGATCACGCGTTCCAGCACCTCGCCGACCGTGACGGCCTCGAGCAGGGCGGTGGCGAGCCCGACGAACTCGCGGGCCAACGGCCCGCCCACGTCCTCGTGCGGTACGGCGAACCGACGCCGGTCCTCCGCCCAGTCCTGCTCCGTGGTCACCACGCCACCCCTCCGCCGTCCGCCGCCGAGCGATCGTGACCCGAAGCGGGCACGGAGGCAACCTCACCGGTCGCGGTGCGCCCCGCCGCGCCGGTCCCGCGCCCGCAGGCGACGGACGACCAGCCACAGCAGGCCCAGGACGACGAGCACCACCATCACCGTCGACACCGGCGCGAGGTACCCCTCGACCTGCTGCCAGTTCTCCCCGAGCAGCCACCCGAGGCCGAGGAACACGGCGTTCCAGACCCCGCTGCCGACGGCCGTGAGCACGGTGAACCGCCACAGCGGCATCCGGGCGAGGCCGGCGGGGATGGACACGACGCTACGGATCAACGGCACACAGCGGGCGGCGAGCACGATCCAGGAACCGTGCTTCGCGAACAGCGCGTACCCGCGTTCGAGATCCTTGCGGCTGGACAGCACGAACCACTTCTTGCCGGACAGATCGTAGAGCCGCTCGTAGCCCAGCCACGCGCCGAGCCCGTAGAGGACCAGCGCCCCGAGCACGGAACCGGCGGTGGCGGCGGGCCAGACCCACAGGGTGTCGATCGCGCCGACCCGGGCGCGGAAGCCCGCGAGCGGCAGGATCACCTCCGACGGGATCGGTGGGATCACGTTCTCGAGGAAGATCAGGAGCCCCACCCCGGCCGCTCCGAGGCGGTCGACGATCGAGAACACCCAGTCGGCCACGGACCCAGGGTGCCCGATTCGACTGAATCTACGCTGAGCGGCGCCTCCCCGAACTCACGCACGTCCCGGAACGCACGCGCCTCCCGGAACGCACGAACGGCACTCTCGTGCGGACCTACCGCACAAGAGTGCCGTTCGTGCACCCGACCGGGCCGCGAGCAGCACGGACCCGGCGTGATCAGGCCGCGGCGGCGTGCTCCTGGGCCCGCTCGCGCAGGCTCACGGGGACCTCGAAGCGCGGCCCGTACCTGGCCGCGAACTCGTCCGCCCGCTTCACGAAGCCGGCAACGCCGCCCGGGTAGCCCTCGATGTACTGCATCACGCCGCCGGTCCAGGCCGGGTAGCCGATGCCGAAGATCGAGCCGATGTTGGCGTCGGGCACCGTCTCGAGCACCCCCTCGTCGAAGCAGCGCACGGTCTCGAGCGACTCGATCACCAGCATGCGCTCGGCGAGCTCGTGCAGGTCCACCTCGTGGTTCGTGGCCCCGAACTGCTCGCGCAGCCCCGGCCACAACCGGACGCGCCTGCCCTCGGCGTACTCGTAGAACCCGGCACCGGAACTCTTCCCCTTGCGGCCGAACTCGTCGACCATGCGGTCCACGATCTCGTCGGCGGGGTGCGGGGTCCAGGTCTGCCCGGCCGACTCGGCCGCCGCCCGCGTCTCCTTGCGGATCTTCTGCGGCAGGGTCAGCGTGAGCTCGTCCATCAGCTGCAGGACGGGCGCGGGGTAGCCGGCCTGGGACGAGGCCTGCTCGATCGTCTGCGGGTCGATGCCCTCGGCGAGCATGGAGATGCCCTCGTTGACGAACGTCCCGATCACCCGGCTGGTGAAGAACCCGCGGGAGTCGTTGACGACGATCGGGGTCTTGCGGATCGCGAGGGTGACGTCGAACGCCTTGGCCAGCGTGGCGTCGGCGGTCTGCTCGCCCTTGATGATCTCGACCAGCGGCATCTTGTCGACCGGCGAGAAGAAGTGCAGGCCGATGAAGTCGGCCGGGCGGTCGAGCCCCCGGGCGAGCTCGGTGATCGGCAGTGTGGAGGTGTTCGAGCAGAGCAGCGCGTCGGGCTCGACGACCTTCATCGCCTCGCGGAAGACCTCCTGCTTGAGCTGCACCGACTCGAACACGGCCTCGATCACGATGTCGCAGCCGGCCAGGTCGGCGTAGTCCGCGGTCGGAGTGATCCGGGCGAGCAGGGCCTCGCCCTTCTCCTGCGTGACCTTGCCCCGCTCGACGCCCTTCTGGACCAGGCCCTCGGAGTAGGCCTTGCCCTTCTCGGCCGCCTCCGGCGAAACGTCCTTGAGCACGACCTCCCAGCCGGACTGCGCGCAGACGTAGGCGATGCCCGCGCCCATCATCCCGGCGCCGAGCACGGCCACCTTGCGCGGCGTGTACTTCTCGAACCCGTCCGGGCGGGACTTGCCGCCGTTGATCGCCTGCAGGTCGAAGAAGAACGCCTTGGTCATGTTCTTCGACACCTGGCCGACCACGAGGTCCACGAAGTAGCGGCTCTCGATGCGCAGCGCGGTGTCGAAGTCCACCTGCGCGCCCTCGACGGCGGCGGAGAGGATGTTGCGCGGCGCCGGCATCGGCGCGCCCTTGAGCTGCTTGCGCAGGTTCGCCGGGAAGGCCGGCAGGATCGCGGCGAGCTTCGGGTTCGACGGGGTGCCGCCGGGGATCTTGTAGCCGGGGGTGTCCCACGGCTGCCTGGCCTCGGGGTTCTCCGCGATCCAGGCCTTGGCCCGGGTCAACATCTCCTCCTTGGAGGAGGCCACCTCGTGGATCACGCCCAGCTCCAGGGCCTTGGCGGGCGTGAGCCGCTGACCCTGCGCGAGGACGTTCATGAAGCCGTTCGCGATGCCCAGCAGCCGGGTGATGCGGGTGACGCCGCCGCCCCCGGGCAGCAGGCCCAGGGTGACCTCGGGCAGGCCGTAGACCACACCCTTCGCGTCGAGCCCGATCCGGTGGTGGCAGGCCAGCCCGATCTCCAGGCCGCCGCCGAGCGCGGTGCCGTTCATGGCCGCCACGACGGGCCGACCGAGCTTCTCCAGCCGGCGCAGCTGCGCCTTGACCTCGGTGACGTTCTCGAACACCGCGGGCCCGTCGTCCGGCCCGGCGGAGATGAGGTCGTCGAGGTTGCCGCCGGCGAAGAAGGTCTTCTTGGCCGAGGTGATCACGACACCGGTGATCTCGTCCTTCGCGGCCTCGAGCTCGGTGATCACCTCCCCCATCGCCTGCTTGTAGGCGTCGTTCATCGTGTTCGCGCTGGCGTTCGGGTCGTCCAGGGTCACGATCGCGACCCCGTCGGAGTCCTTCTCCCAGCGGACAGCCTTGTCAGACAACGGATATCTCCCTCAGACCCGCTCGATGATGGTCGCGATGCCCATGCCGCCGCCGACGCACAGGGTGGCGAGGCCGCGCTGCAGATCGCGGCGCTCCAGCTCGTCGAGCAGGGTGCCGAGGATCATGGCACCGGTGGCGCCCAGCGGGTGGCCCATGGCGATGGCGCCGCCGTTGACGTTGGTCCTGTCGTGCGGGATCTCCATGTCCCGCAGGTAGCGCAGGGCCACGGCGGCGAACGCCTCGTTGATCTCGAACAGGTCGATGTCGTCGACCGTGAGACCGGCCTTGGCGAGCGCCTTGCGGCTGGCCGGGGCGGGCCCGGTGAGCATGATCGTCGGGTCGGCGCCGGAGAGCGCGGTGGAGACGATCCGGGCGCGCGGGGTGAGCCCGGCGGCCTTCCCGGCCGCCTCGGTTCCGATCAGGCAGAGCGACGCGCCGTCGACGATGCCGGAGCTGTTCCCGGCGTGGTGCACGTGGTCGATCTTCTCGATCCAGTGGTAGCGCTGGAGCGCGACGGCGTCGAAGCCGCCGTCCTGCCCCATCATCTCGAACGACGGCTTCAGGCCGGCCAGGCTCTCCAGCGTGGCGCCGGCGCGGATGAACTCGTCGTGGTCGAGGACGGTGAGGCCGTTGCGGTCCTTGACCGGCACGACGGACTTGGCGAAGTAGCCGTTGGCCCAGGCCTTGGCCGCACGGGCCTGCGACTCCACCGCGAACGTGTCGACGTCCTCGCGGGAGAAGCCCTCGATCGTCGCGATCAGGTCGGCGCCGATGCCCTGGGGCACGAAGCCCGTCTCGTAGCTGGTGTCCGGATCCATCGCCCAGGCGCCGCCGTCGGAGCCCATCGGCACGCGGCTCATCGCCTCGACGCCGCCCGCGAGGACCATCTCCTCCATGCCCGAGCGGATCTTCTGCGCGGCGATGTTCACCGCCTCCAGGCCGGACGCGCAGAACCGGTTGAGCTGCACCCCGGCGACGGTCGGCGGCAGGCCGGCCGCGATGGCGGCGGTCTTGGCGATGTCCCCGCCCTGGTCGCCGATCGGGGACACGACACCGAGCACGACGTCGTCGATGACGTCGGGGTCCAGCTCCGGGTACCGGGCCCGGATCTCCTGGATCAAGCCGATGACCAGGGAGACCGGCTTCACCTCGTGCAGGGAGCCGGAGGCCTTCCCGCGTCCCCGCGGGGTCCGGATCGCGTCGTAGACGTACGCCTGTGGGATCGACGGGGCGGTCTCGCTCATGCGAACCCTCTCGTGAAGAAGTCTGCCCGGAGCGCCGGCGGCGGCGCCGCCCCGCGTCCGATCGTGACAGCGGAATTGTTACAGCAGGACTGTCACATGAGCAACCCGTGCCGTACCGTGCCGACCATGGCTGCCCCAGCGCCTGCGGGACCCGATCCCGAGCTCCTCACGGTCGACCAGCTGGCCGCCCGCACCGGCACCACGGTGCGGACGATCCGCTACTACGCAGGTCGCGGGCTCCTCCCCCCACCGCAGCTGCGGGGCCGCACCGGGCTGTACGGGCCGGATCACGTGGCCCGACTGCTCCTGGTCGCCGAGCTCTCGGACCTCGGGTTCACCCTGTCGGCGATCGAACGGCACCTCGAACGGCTCCCCCACTCGGCCGGCCCCGAGGAGCTCGCGCTGCAGCTCGCGCTGCTCACCCCCTGGGCTCCCGAGCAGCTCGACGAGGTCGACCACGCCGGGCTGGAGGAACGGGCCGGGCGCCGGCTCGACGAGGGAGCCGTCGACAAGCTGATCGCGTACGGCGCCGTCGAACCCGTGGACGGGGACCGCTACCGGGTGCAGGGCCCGATCGCGCTCGGCGCCGGACTCGACGCGCTGGACTGCGCGCTGCCGGCCGACTTCTGGCGCCGCTCCCGGGAGATCATCGACCGGCACACCTCCGCGCTCGCCGACGACCTGATGTCGCTGTTCCAGGAGGAGGTCCTGCAGCCGTACCGGGACGCGGGCCGCCCCGCCGAGCAGCGGACCCGGCTGGCCGCCGCGCTGTCCCGGCTGAAGCCGGTCACGGTGCAGGGCGTGGTCACCGCGTTCGGGCGCGCGGTGAACCGGACCATCCGCGAGCGCTCCGCACACCCGCCGGTCGGGCGGTCGTCGCGGGCGGGGGCCACCTCCGGAGGGTGACCCGCCGCCCGGGATCCGCCGCGAGACTGGCCCTGCGCGGAGGACCCTGCGCGGAGGGAGGTCCCGGGTGGGAGGCGAGCAGCGACCGGCCAGGGGCCGGATGAGCGGCCGTCCCGCGGAGGGGCGGCGGTCGCGGCGGCGCCAGGCCGCGCTCTCGCTCGTCCGCGCGGTCCTGACCACGATCATGCTGCTCGTGATCTACTACCGGGCGCCGTTCGACCGGCAGGTCGGCCTCTCGACCCTGATCTGGTTGCTGGGCGGCCTGGCCGCGTTGGCGGTCGCGGTCGCGTGGCAGACCCGGGCGATCCTGCGCTCCGACGTCCCGCAACTGCGGGCGGCCGAGACCGCGATGGTCGGTCTGCCCGCCCTCCTCCTGCTCTACGCGTCGGTCTACACGCTGATGTCCAACGACGTCCCGGCCTCGTTCACCCAGCCCCTGAGCCCCACGGACTCGCTGTACTTCACCGTCACCGTCTTCGCGACGGTCGGGTTCGGCGACATCACCCCGGTGAGCGAGCCGGCCCGGATCGTGGTGACCATCCAGATGATCACGGGTCTGCTCGCCGTCGGCGTCGTGGCGAGGCTGCTGCTCGGCGCGGTGCAGCGGGCCACCACGAAGAACCGGTGAGCGACGGCGCCGGTTCAGGACCGCCGCACGCGCAGCCGGGACGTCCGCAACGCCCCGACCGTCGGGCGGGGGGCCGGCCGACGCACCACCCGTGCGGGACGAGCGTGCGGTCGGGCCGCTGCCGGGACGTGGTCGCGGGGATCCCGGGCCGCCCCGGGCGCAGGGCCACGGCGGGCCGGTGCGAGCAGGGCCGCCTCGAACCGCGCGAGCAGCAGGACGGCGAGCATGAGCAGCAGCGGCAGACCGAGCGCCACCGACAGCAGCAGCACGAACGGCACGTGGAACCCCCTCTCGCGCGACCGCCCCACGCCGCGGCCGCGCCTCCCCCGGTCGCCGCCCATGCTGCCGGTCCGGGATCCGCACCGACTCACCCCGCACAGGTGAGCCGGGTCAGGCCGCCACGCTCCGCCGCCGGCCGTACCGCCGACCGCCCGCGTAGCCCGACAGGTCGACCAGGAACGCCAGCGCCAGCCAGACGGCGTCGAGGCCGGCGATCCCCCCGGGCGCGACCAGGACGTAGATCAGCGTCGTGAGCGGCAGGAACACGATGCCGATGATCGGCCACAGCACGGTGCCGAAGGTCGCGTCCCAGCGCACCGGGTCCAGGAGCCACCACAGCACGTCGACCACGCGCGGTCCGAACAGCAGCAGTCCGACGAGCAGGCACACGGTGTCCTCCCTCAGCGTCGACGGTCCAGAGCGGCGTCGAGCGTGGTGGCCGCGTCGATCAACGCGAGGTGGGTGAACGCCTGCGGGAAGTTGCCGATCTGCTCGCCGGTGAGGGCGATCTCCTCGGAGTAGAGGCCCAGGTGGTTGGCGTAGGTGAGCATCTTCTCGAACGCCTGCCGGGCCTGGTCGAGCCGGCCGGCCCGGGCGAGCGCGTCGACCCAGGCGAAGGAGCACAGCGAGAACGTGCCCTCGGAGCCGCGCAGCCCGTCCGGCGAGGCGGCCGGGTCGTAGCGGTACACCAGGCTGTCGGTCACCAGCTCGGCCTCCATCGCGTCGAGCGTCGAGGTCCACATCGGGTCCTCGGGCGTGATGAACCCGACGGTCGCCATGCGCAGCAACGACGAGTCGAGGACCTCCGTGTCGTAGTGCTGCACGAAGGCGCCGCGGCGGGCGTTCCACCCACGTTCCATGACCTGGCGGTAGATCCGGTCCCGCTCCTCGCGCCACCGCTCCAGGGGCGCGGGCCGGCCGGTCTCGATCGCCTGGCGGATGCCGCGGTCGAGCGCGACCCAGCCCATCACGCGGCCGTAGGTGAAGGACTGGCGGCCGCCGCGGGTCTCCCAGATCCCCTCCTCCGGCTGGTCCCAGTGCTCGCAGAGCCAGTCGAGGACCTCCACCATCGCCGTCCACCCGCGGTGCGGGGCGCGGAGCCCGACCCGGTCCAGCGCCGCGATGCTGTCCGCGGCCTCGCCGTAGATGTCGAGCTGGAGCTGTTCGGCGGCGCCGTTGCCGATCCGCACGGGAGCCGAGCCGCGGTACCCGGACCAGTGCTCGAGGATCTCCTCCTTGAGGTCCGAGGAACCGTCGACCCGGTACATGATGTTGAGCGGGCCGCCCTCGCCGCCGATGCGCTCGCGCACCCGGTCGCCCAGCCACCCGCCGAACCGCGACGCCTCTTCGACGAAGCCCATCTTGAGCAGGGAGAACACCGAGAACGACGCGTCGCGCACCCACGTGTACCGGTAGTCCCAGTTGCGCTCGCCGCCGACCTGCTCGGGCAGGGCCGCGGTGGGGGCCGCGACCAGCCCGCCCGAAGGGTCGTAGGTCAGCAGCTTCAGCGTGATCGCCGAGCGGTTCACCATCTCCCGCCAGCGTCCGCGGTAGGTCGAGCGGCCGATCCAACGGTGCCAGAAGGCCACGGTGTCGTCGAACAGCTGGTTGATCTCGCCGACCCGGATCTCGTGGGGCGGGCCGTCGGCGTCCGCCTCGAGGACCACTCCGCGCAGCTCTCCGGCGTCGAGCTCCAGCGTGAAGCCGACGTCGCCCTCCTCGACCTTCACGTGGGCGATCCGCGGGTCCTCCGGCTCGCGGACGACGTGCACCGTCAACGTGAGCGCGTCCGTGACGAACATCCCGCCGCTCTCGGTGACCTCGGTCCGGTGGGCGCGGCGGCCGTAGTCGAAGCGCGGGGCGACGTGCCCCGCGAACCGCATCTTCCCGCGCATGCAGCGCACCATCCGGACCAGCCGGCTCCCGCCGTTGTGCCGGCCCAGCACGGGCATGAAGTCGACGACCTCGCCGACGCCGGAATCCGTGAAGAAGCGTGTGACCAGCACCGCGGAGTCCGGGAAGTACATCTGCCGGGAGGTGTGCGGGTCCATCGGGGCGAGCCGGAAGTGCCCGCCGCGCTCGTCGTCGAGCAGCGCGCCGAACACGCTGGGCGAGTCGATGCGCGGGCAGCAGAACCAGTCCACCGTGCCCTCCGTGCTCACCAGGGCGGAGGTGTGCAGGTCCCCGATCAACCCGTGGTCGGCGATCGCGGTTTCGGGCATGAGCTCCTCCTCGACGGCGCTGATCGGGCCACGGTCGACCGGCCGGACCCGTGCGGCATCACCCGCCGCGAACGATCCCCGCCACGCCCCTCGACAGTGAGTGGACAGCAGAACTATCGGATAGCTAAGGTATCGAGCGTGCGGATGGCCGAGCTGAGCCGGGCGACCGGGGTGCCGGTCGCGACGATCAAGTACTACCTGCGCGAGGGGCTCGTGCCCCGCGGCGAGGTCACCACCTCGCCGAACCAGGCACGTTACGGCGAGGAGCACGTCCGCAGGCTGGCGCTCGTCCGGTCGCTGGTGGAGGTCGGCGGCCTGTCCATCGCCGCGGTGCGGGCCGTCCTCGCCGCGGTCGACGACCCCGCCGTCCCGCTGCACGTCACGCTCGGCCTCACCGTCGGCGCCACCGCGGCGCCCGGGCCCCCGGTCGACGACCCCCTGCACGCGGAGGCGACCGAGCGGATCGACGGGCTGGTCGCGGAGCGGGGCTGGCGGCTCTCGCCCGACCCGGCGGCCCGCCGCGCCGCGATCGACGTCCTCGCCACCATGCGCCGCGTGACCGGCGACCGCCTCGACGGGCTCGCCGCCGTGTACGCCGAGGCCGCCGAGCGGGTGGCCGAGGCCGACCTCGACACCATCACCGCCCTCGAGGACCGGGAGACCCGCGTGGAGACCGCGCTGGTCGGCACGGTCCTCGGCGAGCGACTGCTCGCCGCCCTCCGCCGGCTCGCGCAGGAGCACGTCTCCGCGCAACGGTTCCCACCGCCCTCCCCGGAGACCCCGTGTCCCTCGTCAGAGGACCCGTCCCGACCCCGACCCTCCGCGGCGCCCTCGGCCGGCGCCGGCTGCTGAGATGTCGGCCCGGAGCGACCGTCCGATCACGGGACCGGGGCCGGCGTTCACCGTCGGCGAAGAGCGCAGGTCACGAATTCGCCGTGGGCGAAGCACGGGGCCCACCGGCCCGACCGGTCCTAGCGTCGGCCGAGTCAGGTCCCGCCCGTCGCCGCACCGCGTGGAGGTCACCGTGCCCGTCCCGATCCCGTCCCCGCACCCGCCGTTCCACCTGCCGGCCGTCCCGCTCCCCGGTCCGCTGCCGCCGGCCCGGATGAGCGCGCCCACCGCCTCCCCCGGCCTCGCCGACGCAGTGTTCGAGCGCCTGCTCACCCACCGCATCGTCGTCCTCGGGCAGGAGGTCGACGCCGACATCGCCAACCGCATCGCCGGCCAGATGCTGCTGCTCGCGGCCGAGGACGCCGAGGCCGACATCTCGCTCTACATCAACTCGCCCGGCGGCTCCGTGCACGACGGGCTCGCCGTCCTCGACACCATGCGGTTCGTCCCCTGCGACGTCGCGACCTACGCGATGGGGCTGGCCGCCTCGATGGGGCAGGTGCTGCTGTCCGCCGGGACCAGGGGGAAGCGGTACGTCCTGCCGCACACGAAGGTGCTCATGCACCAGCCCTCCGCCGGGGTCGGCGGCGCCGAGACCGACATCCGGATCCGCGCGGAACTGTTGCGCCGCAACAAGGAGGAGATGGCTCGGCTGATCGCCGAGCACACCGGCCAGACCGTCGAGCGGATCATGGCGGACTTCGACCGCGACCGCTGGTTCTCCGCCGAGGAGGCCCGCGACTACGGCTTCGTCGACCACGTCGTGACGCGGGTGGGCGAGGTGAGGTGAGAGGGCGGGGTGAGCTGCGGCAGCGCGAGTCGCGAGCAACGGCGCGCGAGTCGGGAGTTGCGGGGACGTGCGCCGACCCCGGTGTCGGCGCGGGGCACCAGGACATCGCGGGCCGGGGATGATCGTGGAGTTGCCGGCAGCAGACTTGCCGGGCAGCCTCAGGGCGTGATCGAGGTGGTGCGGGAGTCGCTGACCCTGCCCGGCGGCGAGATCGTCGTCGTCCGGCCCGCGCCCGGGGCCGAGGTCCCGTTCGACGAGGTCGGCGACGAGCTCCTGCCGCCGTACTGGGCCGAGCTGTGGCCGAGCGGGATCGCCCTGGCGCAGGCTGTCCGGGCCGTCCCGGCCGGCACGCGGGTGCTCGAACTCGGCTGCGGCCTCGGGCTCCCCGCCCTCGCCGCGGCGCGGGCCGGCGCCGAGGTGCTCGCGACCGACCTCTCGACGACCGCGATCACCCTGGTCCGCCGCAGCGCCGCGCTCAACGGGTTGCCGTTGCGCGCCGAGGCCCTGAGCTGGACCGATCCGGCACTGCCCGCCGTCGACCTGGTGCTCGGTGCGGATCTGCTCTACGGGCACCGCAACGTCGTCGAACTGCTGGAGGTCCTGCCCCGGCTCGCCCCGCAGGTGTGGCTGACCGACCCCGGCCGCCCGCTCGCCGCCGAGTTCCTCGCCGCCGCACGGACGACGTGGACGGCCATCCGCCGACCGACCACGCAGGACGGCGTCGCCCTCCATCGCCTCACCCGCAGGACGACCTGACCGCCGATCTCGACCCTGCGCTCGGGCCGTGGTCGCCCGCGCCGGCGCGCAGCTCGACGCCGCCGCCGGTGCAGAACGCCTTGTCGAGGACCCCGGTGAGGGTGATCGGCCGGACGGCGAGGTCGGCCCGGGCGGCGTGGAAGCTAC
This sequence comes from Pseudonocardia oceanicola, assembly GCF_047200735.1. NCBI lineage: Bacteria > Bacillati > Actinomycetota > Actinomycetes > Pseudonocardiales > Pseudonocardiaceae > Pseudonocardia > Pseudonocardia oceanicola. Next base: position 1,846 of record NZ_JBJZON010000020.1, on the reverse strand, counting down.
CGGTCGCCTCCTGGGCCGTACACGCGGTGAAGGCGCTGTACCGGGACGGCCGGAGCCGGTCGGCCCCCGCGGCGGGCCGCTCGCGCAACCGCGCACGTTCCCGCCCCGCTGTCGAGCTCCCCGTCGACGGGGTCGCGGACGGGTTCGAGCAGCGGAGTCAGTCCGCGGGGAGGACGGTGCCCCGCACCTCGCCGAGGGAGAACCGGCCGCCGTCCGGCCGCGGGGCGCTGGCGACGAGGGAGATCTCGTCGCCGTCGTTGAGGTAGTGGCGGGTGGTGCCGTCGGAGAGGGCGAACTCGTCCCGCCCGCCCCAGGTCAGCTCGAGCAGGCAGCCGCGCTGGTCCCGGCGCGGCCCGGAGACGGTGCCGGAGCCGAGCAGGTCCCCTGGTCGGATCGGGGCGCCGTTCGTGGTCAGGTGCGTGACGAGCTGGGCCGGCGTCCAGTAGAGGTCGGCGCCGGGCGGGGTGGAGATCCGCTCGCCGTTGAGCCGCACCTCGAACGTCACGTCCAGGCCGCGGTCGGCCTTCCCGAGCAGGTAGGGCAGCGGCCGCGGGTCCCGGACGGGCGGGTCGACCCAGGCGCCGGCCAGCTCGTCGAGCGGGGTGACCCAGGCGGAGATCGAGGTGGCGAAGGACTTGCCCAGCAGCGGGCCGAGCGGGCGCGACTCCCAGCCCTGGATGTCCCGGGCGGACCAGTCGTTGAGCAGCACGACGCCGAAGACGTGGTCGAGCGCCTCCTCCAGCGGTACCGGGCCGGTGCTCGGGCCGCCGAGCACGAACCCCAGCTCGGCCTCGAAGTCCAGGGCCCTCGTCGGGCCGAGGTCGCCGGGCCCGCGCTGACCCGCGGGCCGGACGACGGGGCTGCCGCTCACGTACACCGTGCCGGCCCGCCCGTGGTAGCCCACCGGCAGGTGTTTCCAGTTCGGCGGGATCGTGGCGCCCGGCCGGGCGATCGCGGCGGCGTTCTCGGCGTGCTGCTCACAGGCGAAGAAGTCGACGTAGTCGGCCACCGTGAACGGCAGCACCGGGACCACGCCGGCGTGCGGCAGGGCATAGGGCGCCAGCCGCTCCGGGTCGGCCAGCCAGGAGGCCAGCCATTCGCGGACCTCCCGCCACGCGGGCCGCCCGGCCGCGAGCAGGCCGTCGAGGCTGGGTTCGGCGAGGAGGCGAGGGTGCGGGCCGTCCTGCGCAGCGGCCAGCGTCCCGACGTCGACGTAGGCCGTGCCGGCGGGCGCGACGATCCGGGAGGGGCCGGGGCGGCCCGAGCCGGCGACGACCCCGAGGGCCGTGCCCAGCGGCGGGTCCGGCGGGAGCAGGTCGACCGTCCGCATCATGGGCGAACGCTACCCCGGACAGCCCGTTCCACCCGTTCGTCCTCGTCGGCGCGGGAGAGGTGATCACCGGCCCCGGTTCTGTCGGTGCGGCCACGTACCCTCCCCGCCGTGGCGACGAGCGAGCTGATCCGGATCACCTGTTGCGGCTCGTCGTGGGTCGGTGCGGACCGGGCGCACTGCTGCAGGCGGTTCGGGGGTTGCGGCGCGGTGTTCGACGACGCGAAGCTCTTCGACGCGCACCGGCCGAAGGGTGCGTGCACCGACCCCCGCCGGCTGGACCTGGTGCAGACCAAGAACGGCATCTGGCTGCGCCCGCTCGACCTCGCAGGCTGAGCGGGATGCCTCCCACGGGGGACGTTTCGGTGTGAGGGACGCCGGCCACCTCGCGCCGCATCCATGAAAGGGTCACGATGCGTGCGTCCGGCACGACGTGGACCGACACAGGGAGTGAGAGGCATGGCGCAAGAGGTCCGTGGGGTCGTCTCCCTCGAGAAGGGCAAGCCGGTCTCCGTC